>JAZSDK010000005.1:0-2821 GCA_045531155.1 Faecalimonas sp.
CCTGTTTCGTGTACCAATGGCCGAAAAACGTCGTTGCTACCATTACAGTGGCGCATAATAGCGCCACTATTTTTTTCATTTTACTTTTCATTTTCTAACCTCTATTCTTTCTGCGTTGTAATACAACACAAACACATGCTCCAATTGCTACAATCATTGCTGTGCCAAAGACGCGCAATGCATTTCCTATAGCAGTGGAATCTCCTGTAAATGGTTCTGGGTTTCTACTTCCGCCCACTTCTGTATATACTTTGAAGTCTGTATCTAATAGAGTCTTTTCCCAATCCTCTGTTAGACCATATATAGAATAGTCGAATCCTTTCACATATTCCGGAATCGAGCGAACGGAGATGGAAGTACCTTCTTCCGCACAGTCAAAACCAAAACATTTTCCAAGGCGAGAAGCTTTATCCATAACAGTATAGTATTTATCGTTATAAAGTACTCCATTGAACCAGAAACCAAATTCGATGTCGTCCTTTTCACCATCTCCATCGGCGTCAACGATTTCTGTACTAATCATAAGATTCATCCATTCTCCGATGAGAGTTGTACCAGCTATAGCTGAATTAAAGGTTTCGATAAATGGGGTACCATCCTCGTCAACCCATATCAGCAGGATACTTCCGTCAGCCTGTGTAATAAATCGAAGACCATACCAAATCTGTTTACCGCCTAACATGATACTGTGTCTGCCTTCTCCATCAATGAGAATGTCACCACAAAGGACTTTCCTATCTAAGGTTTCAAGCCCTTTACTTGAAAATGTTGATTGATCAGTTCCATCGCACTTGTATGTACCATCAGCAAGAGCAAAATATTCAAAAGTAACCTTTTCAAAATCTGCATTTGGTTTTCTTGATACCAATTCAGGAGCTGAATTCAATGTAACTGTATCGCCTTTTTCTGCACAGTATACACTGAAATAACTTCCATACTTGTCGCCCATGTCATTCACGTAGAAATATTCTTTGTTGTAGAGAAGACCGTTGAACGTGATACCAATCTTAAGATCGTTCACTTTACCGTCTTTATCCGCATCTACAAGTTCTGAACTTAGCTTGATGTTATATTTCTCACCAATAAATACAACACCTGCTGTTTTAGAATCAAGAGTTGCTATTGGTGTTTTGCTATTTCCATCATACCAAGCAAGCTCCATTGTTCCATCTGACTTCGGATTCATACGAAGTCCGTTCATAGCGGATGTTCCGCCCCAGATAATCTGTGAATTATCGCTTCCCTCATAGAGAATATCACCACAAATCACCGTCTTATTAAGTGTTTCTCTTCCAAGTGCAGTTCCTGATACTGCTGTTTTGCCGGATACATATGCGTATTTGCCATCTGCGATTCCGAAGCTGTCAAATGTGATTTTCTGATAAAGCGTTTCTTCTTCATAATCATCCGACTTCGGCATATCTACTTCCTCGCCAATGATAATGGCTTGACCCTCTGTTTGAGGATAAAATGCCAAGCGGTCCCCAAATGTATTTGTGTTACAGTTCGCAATTGTAAATACCTGATTATTATAGAGTATTCCTTCAATATAGATACCTAATTTTAAATCTGCTTTTCCGGCAATTTCTTGACCGTATTCAAAACTCATCTGTAATAAGAATTCTTCACCTACAAATGAATCAACTCCTGCAGTTTGAGCTGACAAAATAGGGGTTGCAGATGTGGTAATTGTACTTCCCCATGTTTTAGAAACAAACAATTGGGAACCGTCTGCTGATGGATAAAGATTGAATCCAACCCACTGACCGTTTCCGCCAAACATGATACTGTTCTGCCAACCGCCTGCTTCAAAGGTTACGTTCAATGAAAGCAATTTTCTGTCAAAGTTTTCAACACCTTTTACGTCATATCCATAATAATTAGGTGCTTCGTATCTTCCCTCTGTCAGGGTTGTTCCCTGTGTATGAGTACTATTTCCTACAAAATCTGAAATAGTCAGATTACGGAAACCATCCAATACTACCGGTGTACCTGGTGTTACCGGCGGATTAACCGGACCACCTGGAGTACCCGGACCACCTGGGGTAGTTGAAAGAATTACATTATCATAAGTAATACTTGCCCCATTATTGAAATTCAAGTGATTACCTAATTTAGCCACGTTACATCCTGTAAGGGTGTGAGTTTTAGCTAAGTTTCCGTTAATGTATACACCTATTGTCAAATCAGTTTTTCCACTAACCTCTTCACCAAAGTCAAATGCTAACTGCAAAATGAATTCTTCGCCTACAAACTTATTTACGTCTGCTTCAGCTGCGGTGATTGCAAACGATTGTGATGCATCTGTTATACCATAAAAACCATTGCCGTCTAGTGCTGGCGAAACAATCCACAGTTCATCTCCTGCTGCATTGCTCGGATGTATCCAAAGTCCTGAATACCAGCCTGTTCCCCCTACATCTAGACGTGTTGCATAGGTGCCTGATGCAAAGTTAACCTTCATAGAAAGTAATACCTTGTCAAAATTGGTACATTCACTTGTTTTATATCTCTTATATCCTGTAGAAGTACCCGTTCCCGGTGTTAAAGCTACGGAAGCATCATCCGCATCATGGAAATCCCTAATTGTAAGATTCTTGTAACCGTCAAGTTCTACTGGTTGAGGTCCTGTCGGAGCGGCTGGAAACTCTACGTTATCATAAGTAATACTTGCCCCATTATTAAAATTCAAGTGATTACCTAATTTAGCCACGTTACATCCTGTAAGGGTGTGAGTTTTAGCTAAGTTTCCGTTAATGTATACACCTATTGTCAAATCAGTTTTTCCACTAACCTCTTCACCAAAGTCAAATGCTAACTG
>JAZSDK010000036.1:0-9614 GCA_045531155.1 Faecalimonas sp.
ACTGCAAATGATACCAATGTAGGTGGTACGTCGATATCCTGGAAGGTACCTGACATACTGTCTTTACCACCGATAGATGGCAAACCAAGACCTAATTGCACATCATATGCGCCAAGAAGTGCTGCAAATGGTTGACTCCATCTTGATGGGTCTTCTGTCATACGTCTGAAGTATTCTTGGAATGTCAGACGAATCTTGCTGTAATCACCACCGTTTGCAACGATTTTTGCAACGGATTCTAATACTGCATAAACAGCACCGTGATATGGGCTCCAGCTTGACAAATATGGGTCATATCCGTAGCTCATCATGGTTACAGTATCACATTTACCTGTAAGTACAGGAAGTTTTGCTACCATAGCCTGTGTTTCTGTCATCTGGTATTTTCCACCGTGTGGCATGAATACAGAACCTGCACCGATAGAACCGTCAAACATTTCCACAAGACCTTTTTGTGAACAAACATTTAAGTCAGAAAGTGTTTCTAACCATTTTGCTTTTACGTCTGCTACTTCTTCTTTTACTAAAATGCTGTCCTCTTTATTCGGAATATCCACAGCAACTGCTGTTTCCTGATGAGCACCGTTAGTATCAAGAAATGCACGTGAAATATTTACGATTTCTTTGCCTCTCCATGATAATACCAATCTTGGTTCCTCTGTAACAACAGCAACTTCAACTGCTTCTAAGTTTTCTTCTTTTGCGTAACCCATAAATTCTGCTACATCTTTCGGGTCAATTACAACCGCCATACGCTCTTGTGATTCAGAAATTGCAATTTCTGTTCCGTCAAGACCTGCATATTTCTTAGGTACTTTGTCTAAGTTGATTTGAAGTCCGTCAGCTAATTCACCGATGGCAACAGATACACCGCCTGCACCGAAGTCATTACATTTCTTAATTAACTTACTTACTTCTTCTCTTCTAAATAAACGTTGAATCTTACGTTCTGTAGGTGGGTTACCTTTCTGAACCTCTGCTCCACATGTCTCAATAGATTCCTCTGTATGAACCTTAGAAGAACCTGTAGCACCACCACAGCCGTCACGACCTGTACGTCCACCTAATAAAATGATGATATCGCCCGGGTCAGAAGTTTCACGGATAACTGCTCTTCTCGGAGCTGCACCTAAAACAGCACCGATTTCCATACGTTTTGCCACATAATTTGGATGGTAAATTTCTTTAACCGCACCAGTTGCAAGACCGATTTGGTTACCGTATGAGCTATAGCCATGAGCTGCTTCACGAACTAATTTCTTCTGTGGAAGTTTACCTTTTAATGTATCCTTTACAGACACAGTTGGGTCAGCTGCACCGGTTACACGCATTGCCTGATATACATAAGTACGTCCTGACAGTGGGTCACGGATACATCCGCCAAGGCAAGTAGCTGCACCACCAAATGGTTCGATTTCAGTTGGATGGTTGTGTGTCTCATTCTTGAAGTTTACAAGCCACTCTTCCTCTACACCATCAACAACAACAGGAACTACAATACTACAAGCATTGATTTCATCTGATTTTTCCTGGTCTTCTAACTTACCTTCTAATTTAAGTCTTCTCATAGCCATCAAAGCAAGGTCCATGAGACACACGAACTTATCCTCTCTGCCTTTAAAAATCTCGCTGTGATCATTTAAATATCTCTTATATGCATTTACGATTGGCTCTTTGTAGTCACCTTCGCCAAATGTAACATCTGTAAGCTCCGTTGCAAATGTAGTATGACGGCAGTGGTCTGACCAATAGGTATCAAGCACACGGATTTCTGTCATAGAAGGATCTCTGTTTTCTTCATTCTTAAAGTAATTCTGAATGTGTAAGAAATCCTTGAAGGTCATAGCCATTCCAAGTGAAGCGTATAACTCTGAGAGTGTGTCTTCGTCCATATCCTTGAAGCCATCAAAGATTTTTACATCTTCCGGTTCATCAAACACGGTAATTAAGGTTTCTGGTTTTTCCATACCTGTCTCTCTGGAATCTACAGGGTTGATACAGTGTGCCTTAACAGCCTCAAATTCTTCATCTGTAATATTACCTTCAATCACATAGGTTGTAGCAGATTTGATAACAGGAAGCTCATCTTCTTTAATGAACTGTACACACTGAACTGCAGAGTCTGCTCTCTGGTCAAATTGTCCCGGCAAATATTCCACAGAAAAGATTCTGCTTCCTTCTTTTACGTCAAAGGACTCTTTATATAATGTATCTACTGGTGGTTCTGAAAAGATTCCATTACATGCTGTCTCAAATGTTGCATCTGTGATGTTTTCCACATCATAGCGAATAAGAACACGAACATTTTCAACGTTCTTAATTCCTAAATAGCTTTTCATTTCGCTCATTAATGCTTTTGCCTGAACGGCATATTCCGGTTTCTTTTCCACATAAACGCGTCTTACACTACTCATAGTACCCTCCAATTACGATTATCGTTTTTGTATTTATTCAATCATACCACATTTTTCTTCATTAGTACAATTAATATAACTAAATAGATTTATTAGTTTTTCTTATGTTTCTCCACTTTAAAATAACAACACTTATAACTAAAACAATTACCATCAAGATTAAAAAGATGAGTCCGATTCGCTTCACCATATCTAAAAAGAAACCTTCCGGTAGCATGCGAATCAACAAATCTGTATCCGGGTCTAACAACCACAAATCATTTGTAAAAAATATCTCATGAAAAATCATAAAATATCTATGAAAGTCCGTCATGAAAAGAATACCGGCTGCCAATGTAATCCCAACGAAACTTCCTATGGTTATGAGAAATGCTTTAGGTAGTAATCGTTTCAAGTCAGCCTTTGATATAATAAGTACCAGCACTGCAATTGCAAGCACAAGCACTGCGCCTCTTCTCAGCCACAAACCACCAGCAAACAGATTTTTTACATCTACCATATGCGCCTTTTCTCTGTCATTAAAAAATTCCCGTTCTTCTCCATTGACGTTTGTTTCAACCACCAAATCCGCCCTATTTCCACGTAAATACGCCATCATTTCTTTTGTAACATGCATAGCATCTGACATTTCCATTTCCAAATCTGGCAGAACATTGTACTTCGCATAGGTTTTTTCATACCAGCCAAAATCACCGTATGCACCAATTTCAAAACTGGTAATAAGCAAGATTATTAGCATTGCTATACCGGCAAGTGCACCTAAAAGTCCTTGTAAACCTTTCATATTTCACCACTTCCTCTTGTTTTCTTTTATTCTTTACCTTATAATATAATCATATTTTATAAGGAGGCCTTATAATATGGATATTAATTATGAATTATATAAAGTATTTTATTATGTTGCTACTACTCTAAGTTTTTCCGAAGCCTCAAAGCAATTGTTTATTTCCCAATCCGCTGTCAGTCAGGCGATTAAAACGTTAGAAAAGAAATTGGAGCAGACATTATTTATCAGAAGCACTAAACGGGTACAGCTTACCCCTGAGGGTGAAATCCTTCTGAGACATATCGAGCCTGCTATTAACTTAATCCAACGCGGAGAAACACAACTAGTTGATGCTGCTTCAACGGGCGGCCAAATCCGTATTGGTGCCAGCGATACCATCTGCCGTTACTTTCTAGTTCCTTACTTGGAACGCTTTCACAAAGAGTTTCCAAACACACATATTAAAGTAACCAATGAAACTTCTATGAAATGTGTGGAACTATTAGAGTCTGGCCAAGTAGATTGCATTGTAATCAACTATCCGAATTCTCATTTAGGAAATCTGTATGCCATGAAAAAAATAGCATCTTTCAAAGATGTTTTCGTTGCAAATGATACCTTTGACGAATTGAAAGATAAAAAGGTTACGTTTCATGACCTGTTAAATTACCCTATTCTAATGTTGGAAAAACAAACCACCACAAGCGAATTTTTGCACAACTTATTCCAACAGCACCAGTTAGATTTGGTTCCGGAAGTAGAACTCACCAGTAATGATTTGCTCCTGGACCTGGCAAAAATCGGGTTGGGAATCGCATTTGTTCCGGATTATTGTATTCCTAAGGTTTCTGAGGATTTGTTCCTTGTCGAGACTGAAGATGAGCTCCCTTCACGTGAACTTGCAATTGTATACAACAACCGAATTCCTGTTACAAAATCTACTTTGGAATTTCTAAAATATTTTGAGTAAAATACAAAATCCGTTACACTAAATTTTATCTTTAGTATAACGGATTTTATTATGATAGCAAACTAATTATTTCTGTGCTAAATAAGCATTTCTTCCATCTTCGTAAAGGTTATTTCCTTCGCTGTCAATGATAACAACTAATGGCATATCCTCTACATACAATTTACGAAGCGCTTCTGCTCCCAAATCTTCATATGCAATGAGTTCTGCACTCTTAATACATTTTGCAAGAAGTGCACCTGCTCCTCCAATTGCTCCGAAGTATACGCCTGAGTATTTTTTCATAGCGTCTACAACTTCCGGAAGACGTGCACCCTTACCAATCATACCTCTTGCTCCGACGCTCATCATAGTTGGTGCATATGCATCCATACGGCCGCTTGTTGTTGGGCCTGCTGAACCGATTACTTGACCTGGTTTTGCAGGTGTTGGTCCAACATAGTAGATTGTTGCATCCTTTGGATCAATTGGAAGTTCCTCTCCTCTTGCAAGAGCTTCGCACATACGTTTGTGACCTGCATCACGTGATGTGTAAATGGTTCCTGTTACTAATACAGAATCTCCTGCTTTTAATGTTTTTGCTAATTCTTCTGTCAATGGTAATGTAATGCGTCTTTCCATACTAAATTACCTCCGATTTATGACGAGTTACGTGGCAGTTAATGTTAACAGCACATGGCATACCTGCAATGTGTGTTGGAAGTGTTTCAATGTTCAGACCGATTGCTGTTGTCTTTCCACCGAAACCTTGTGGTCCAATACCTAACTCGTTAATCTTTTCAAGCATTTCTTTTTCCAAATCAGCATAGTATGGGTCTGGATTTTCTGAATCTACTGGTCTCATTAATGCTTTCTTTGCTAATAATGCTGCTTTGTCAAATGTTCCACCAATACCTACACCGACAACCATAGGAGGACATGGGTTAGGACCTGCTGTTTCTACTACTTCAAGGATAAAATCTTTGATTCCCTGAAGACCTGCAGATGGTTTGAACATACGAATCTGACTCATATTTTCGCTACCAAAACCTTTTGGTCCAACAGTAACTTTGATTTCTTCACCTGGTACGATTTCTGTATAAAGCATTGCAGGTGTGTTATCACCAGTGTTTCCACGACGTACAGGGTCTCCTACTACTGATTTACGAAGGTATCCGTTTGTATAACCACGTCTAACACCTTCATCTACTGCTTCTGTTAGATTTCCACCTACTAAGTGAACATCTTGACCGATTTCAAGAAATACACATGCCATACCTGTATCCTGACAGATTGGAACATTTTCATTGTCTGCAATTTCAAAGTTTGTAATGATGTTATCTAATACACCCTTTGCAATATCCCAGTCTTCACAAGCTCTGCATTCACGAATTGCACATTTTACATCGCCTGGAAGATGTGTATTTGCTTCAATACATAATCTTTCTACAACGTCAGTAATCTGACTTACATTAATTTCACGCATATTATTTTCTCTCCTAATTAGCTAAAAAAGATGATTAAGAACTGCGACACCAATACAACTGCAATCAAAGCGATTGGGTATGTAGCTGCATAAGCTGCTGCCACGTCTTCTGTTCCTGCTGTACTAATCAAAGTTCCAAGTGCAGGTGTACTTGTCATACCACCTGTGATAGAACCCAAGTTGTTGAGTAAGCTTAATTTCACAATATATTTTGCTACTAAGTAACCGATAATCAATGGAACAATTGTCATGATGACACCATATACAAAGTACATAACATCAAACATTGCCACGAACTCTGCTCCTCCAGGAATACCTGCACCAACTAAGAAAAGCATAAGACCTAATTCTCTGAAAATCTTCAATGTATTTTCTTGTGGCATAAGACTAATTTTTCCAACTCTTCCAAAATGTCCAAGCACTAAGGCAACCATCAGACATCCACCGGTTGTAGTAAGTGAAAATGTAGTTCCCGGAACAACAAATTTACCTAATAGAGTTCCAAGAATGGCTGCAAGCGAAAATGCTGCGAATCCAAATCCGTCTAACTCAATCAATTTTCCTGTGTATACTTTCTTTGAACCCTCATCGATTTGAGTGATTTTTGCTCTCTCTTCTTCCATATTTGCTTTTGCAAACTTTGGAATCAATTGTACAAACAATACTACACCGATAACACCAAAAATGTATGCAATACCATGACCCACCGAAACTGCATCAACATAAGCCGCATCCACTGTTTCTTTTGCTGCTGAGAATGCAGGTGTTGATGTAAGTGAACCTGATAGTAGACCAACAATCATAGCTGTAAGTTCTTTCGTATCTTGAGCTGGATTAATAACTCTTCCTAAATAAATACATCCTACTGCCGAAAGCCCACCAGCGAGGATAATTACAACTCCTAAAAGAATGTATGATTTGAAGTTTTTCTTTAAGTTACCAAAGAATTTTGGTCCAGCAATAAAGCCAACTGCTGTTACGAAAAGAATCAAACCAAAAGTTTCGATAACTTTGAGTGCATTATCCACATAAGAAACTGTGTCTGTTGCTCCTTTTACCATCAATTGTGCTTTGAGTGGTTCAAAAAAGAAACAACCAAATAACAAAGCTACAATAAATACGCCTGCCGTACCAAGGTTTACGCCTTTTATTGTAATACGTCCAAGTCCATAACCGATTACCGCAATTGCAAAGATACAAAACAGCATAAATGAAACGCCAGTAATCGAAATAGTTCCACCTAACAGTGACATAATTTTTTCCTCCTAATTTACAGCATGATTTCCAACATCAGATTGCTCTAATGTTGGAAATCCCATGCCTTTTTATCTCATTCCTAGTTTAATCTTGTTACGCCTTCTGGTCTGTAGTCTGGTAATAACTTAGGAGATACTACCGTTGGCTCGATACCAGCGTCTGCAAGTGTCTTAGAAAAATCATCCACATGAGAAAGTGTAAGTTCCTTAAGTTCAACTTCTTTACATTTTGCACCTGCTTGTTGTCCGGCATTACGTCCGAATACAATGATGTCAAGTAAAGAGTTACCCATAAGTCTGTTTCTTCCGTGGATTCCTCCGATTGCTTCACCTGCTACATATAGGTTTTCAACTTCTGACATACCGTTTACGCCAACCTTGATACCACCGTTTTGGTAGTGAAGTGTTGGGTAGATTACGATTGGAACCTTTCTCATATCGATTCCGCATCTTAAATACATACGAAGCATACCTGGTAATCTCTTTTCAAGAGTACCTTCTCCGTGAATCATATCGATCATTGGAGTGTCAAGCCAAATACCATCAGCTACCGGTGTTGGAACACCTTTTCCTCTTTCTTTACATTCACGAATGATTCCTGATGCTGCAACGTCACGTGTTTCCAATGGATGCATGAATACTTCACCGTCAACGTTTACGAACATAGCGCCCATTGAACGTACTTTTTCTGTTACGAGTGCACCGTAAATCTGAGATGGGAAAGCAACACCTGTTGGGTGATATTGCAATGTATCTTGGTATAACAATGGAGCTCCTGCACGGTATGCAAGTACAAGACCGTCAGCTGTAGCGCCATAGTGGTTTGATGTAGGGAAACCTTGATAGTGCATACGTCCTGCACCACCAGTTGCAATGATTACTGTCTTAGCTCTTGCAATCTGAATTTCGTTCGTTTCCATGTTGAGAAGAACAGCACCTGCTGCTTTTCCGTCTGTATCTTTGATAATTTCAATCGCTGCTGTAAAGTCAACAACCGGAATCTTTCTGTTGAATACTTCATCACGAAGTGTTCTCATAATCTCAGCTCCTGAGTAGTCAGCTGCAGCATGCATTCTCTTACGAGATGTTCCACCACCGTGTGTTGTAACCATTCTTCCGTCTTCGTCTTTGTCAAATAATACACCTAATTTATCAAGCCAGTTGATAGCGATTGGACCATCACAAACAAGTTTTTCAACAAGTTCCGGTACGTTTGCAAAATGTCCGCCACCCATTACATCAAGGTAATGTTGTGCCGGTGAATCGTTTTCTTTGTCAGCAGCCTGGATACCACCTTCTGCCATCATGGTATTAGCATCACCGATACGAAGTTTTGTAACGATCATAACGTTTGCACCTGCTTCGTTTGCTTCGATAGCTGCTGAAGAACCAGCACCGCCGCCACCGATTACTAATACGTCTACATCATAGTCAGGATTTGTTAAATCCAAATCCATTCCTTTGATTCTGCTTTCGCCCTGAAGAATCTCTACTAATTCTTTTGGAGCTTTTTGTCCTGCATTAGGACCAACTTTGATTTCTTCAAAGCTGTCAAGGTTATAGTCTGGATGGAAAGCCTGAAGGAGAGCTGTCTTTTCATCAGCTGTCATACGTCTTGGTTCGAAACCGATACGTGCTGCTCTACCTGCTTCAACCTTTTTAATGGATTCCATCATCTCGGCTGTATATGGTAAACTCATGTCTTTCTCCTCCTTATTTCTCAATCTCTCTAGTGTTGTAAAGTTCTTTTAATTCTTCGATTGGTTTTTGCATGATTGCTTCCATCATTGCTTTGCAATCACCTTTTTCAATCTCTTCTACTCTTGCTTTTAAGTGCTCAGCTTCCGGTCTGATATATTTTCCAGTAAGTCTTCTTGCAAGAAGAGCAACTTGTGGATGTGAAATACCGGCTGGACAACGTGATGAACATACGCCACACATTACACAGTCAAATGAAAGTTCTGCACATTTTTCGAACTCACCTCTCTGTGCGTGAGCGATGTACTGCATTACGTTAAGGTCTTGTGTACAAGCCTTAGTACAAGCGTTACATCCTACGCAAGCGTAGATTTCCGGATATAACTGCATCATAACCTGTTGAGTCGGTTTGATTTCTGTAATATCGTAAACTTTTTTCTCTAATGGGAAGAATGGTAATGTTGCTACACACATATCTTTTTCTACTTTTGTAGAACATGCTAAACATCCGTGTAATTCATTTTTCCCTTTGATTCTGTAAATTGTAGCACAAGCTCCGCAGAAACCGTTTCTACAACCACAACCGCGAACCAATTGGTATCCGGCATATTCGAAAGCTTCCATAATTGTTAAGTTTGATGGAACTTCATATTTTTTACCGTATAAATATACGTTAATCATATCTGCCATTTTTCTTTTTTCCTTTCTGTAATCCTAGTACTCTGGCGGTAGCTCTCCGATTTCGTCGTAACGGAATACCGGGCCGTCTTTACAAACGTATTTAGAACCGATGTTACAACGTCCGCATTTACCAACGCCACACTTCATACGAAGTTCAAATGTTGTGTAGATTTGCTCATCTGTGAATCCTAACTCTTTAAGTCCTGCTAATACGAACTTAATCATAATCGGAGGTCCACAGATAAGAGCAACTTTATTAGTGTCAAGATTTAATTCTTTTACATAAGCAGGTACGAATCCTACGTGTCCGTCCCATCCTTCTTGTGGACGGTCAATTGTAAGGTGTACGTTGATGCCTTCTGTC
>JAZSDK010000088.1:0-5382 GCA_045531155.1 Faecalimonas sp.
TATCCAAACTTACTTTTCTTTTTGCGTTTCTTCTTTTGATCACGGCTTCTCTCGTCTGTCTCCCCTTGCACTGCATGTTCCTCCCCTACAATCTATATTGTTCAGAGCCACCTCTGAACGATATTGATATTGTTCAGAGCCAGTCACCTCGCAAACACTTCGTGTTTCCTCGGTGAGGCGTATCCGCCAAATAAAATTTTAAAAACCCACTCAAAAATGCAAGCATTTTACGTCGGTTTTATAAAATTTTGCTTGGCTCTGAACAATATCATTGTATCAGATGTGACACGTTAAGTACAAGTCCTATTTCAGTTAATAAGAATAAAACTGATGTGCCGCCGTAACTGACAAAGGGTAAGGTAATCCCAGTATTCGGAATGGTGTTGGTAACTACCGCAATATTTAAAATCACTTGAATCATCATATGTGCCATGGCGCCACTGGCAATTAAAGAGCCAAACAAGTCTTTTGCATTTACGGCAATTACAAAAAAACGCCATATCAAAAACAAAAACAAAAAAATTAGGATTGCCGCCCCAAATAGACCCCATTCCTCGCATACAATGGCAAATATCATATCATTCTGCGCTTCCGGTACAAAACCCAACTTTTGTATACTTTCTCCGCTTCCTCTTCCAAACAGTCCGCCAGAGCCAATGGCATAAAGCCCCTGCAATGTCTGGTAGCCCTTTTCATAGCCTTCTGGATTTCGCCAAATAGCAAGCCGTTCCAGTCGATAGCTTTCCATTGCAAGAAAGATAGCCATAAATCCCACTGCACTGACACCCAGCCAGACAAACTGAGCATACAAGGGGCTTGCCACAAAGACCAGCACGACTCCAATTCCCAAAATAATAATTGCTGTGCTTAAGTTGCCTGCACCAACCAGACCGACAATAGGAAGAATCGAAATCATAACCACCAGAAGGGTTCCCATCTTTTTCATTTTCTTTCCTTTGTTAACAATCATGTTTGCTAAAAATAAAATAACCGCTAATTTTGCGAACTCCGAAGGCTGAAATGACAAAGGTCCAAAAGACAACCATCTTTTGGACCCATTATATTCATCACCTATAAACAAAACTGCTAAGGAAAGTGCCAAGGACACTACATACGCCCACACCGCAATTTTTTGCCAAATGTGATAATCAATATTTGCCATTGCATACATACACCCAATGCCAAGTGCAGTTGCAAAAGCCTGCTTCTTTAAGTAATAAAACTCATCATCGAATTTCACCCGTCCATTGTAAGCACTCGTGCTGTACAAAATGTAAAGTCCTACAATAATGAGCACAAAAACCACAACCAAAAGACCGTAATCAACCGATTTTTTCTTTTTGGGTTTTGTCAATTCTTTCACCCCTTACAAAGCATTTACGAACTTTTTAAATTCATCTCCGCGTTCTTCGTAATTCTTAAACATTCCCCAGCTTGCACAAGCAGGTGAAAGGAGTACTGCTTCTCCCGGCTCAGCTAATTTCGCACAGGTTGCTACCGCTTCTTCCAAGGAGTCCACCATAATAATGTTTTCAAAGCCTAGTTTTCTTGCTGCACACGCGATCTTTTCCCGTGTCTGGCCAAGTAAAACAAGATATTTTACCTTTCCATCAAAGGACTCAATCCACTCTTCATACTCAGAATCCTTATCATAACCGCCACCAATTAGTAATGTTTTACGATTCATTGCCTCTACAGCCTTTATGGCAGCATCCGGATTGGTTCCTTTCGAGTCATTATAGTATGCCACCCCATTTTTCTCGCATACAAATTCGATGCGGTGGGCAACACCTTTAAATGCCTTGATTGTCTTTCGAATCACATCCATCGGAACCCCATATGCAATCGCCATAGCTGTAGCAGCCATTACATTTTCATAATTATGTGTTCCGAGAAGCTGCAATTCCTCCACGTGGCAAATAACTGTTTCTTCCTCATCCTTGTAAACGATATTTCCATTGTCTAAATAGATGCCTTTATCTAGTTTACGCCGGCTGCTAAAATATAGAACCTTTGCATTTACATTTTCACCAAATTTTCGCAATACTTCATCTTCATAATTCAGAACACAAGTGTCATCTTTAGTCTGGTTTTTGGCCACATCTTCCTTCGCTTTAATATAAGCCTCCATGGTATGATGGCGATTCAAATGGTCTGGCGTAATATTTAAAATCGCACTGACACATGGGCGGAATGCATGAATCGTTTCTAATTGGAAACTACTTACTTCTGCTACAGCTACGCTCTCCTCGGTCATATCAAGGGCAACTGCTGTATACGGGTTTCCAATATTCCCAACAACGTAAACAGAATCCTTATAGTTCTTCATAATCTCCCCCAACAGAGCTGTTGTGGTGGTTTTTCCGTTGGTTCCGGTAATTGCAAGCACATCACCTTTACCGTATGTAAATGCAAGTTCAATTTCACCCCAGATTGGAATTCCCATATCACGCATTTGGTTCACAACCGGCAAGTCTGACGGAACACCCGGACTCATAACTACCAAGTCTAATGTCTTCATCACATCTTCCTGTAAATCCCCTAGAATAACCTCAGCCTTTGTATGCGCACCAATCTGTTTCTTTACCTTCTGTGCATCCAAGGATGCATTGCCGTCATATAAAATCACTTCTCTTCCCACTTGTTCAAGAAGTCTTGTGGCACCAATCCCACTGATTCCCGAACCAAAGACAAGAACCTTCTGATTATTCATAACGCTCTCTCCCCCTGTTCCCTAAATTGCCATCAAAGCAACGAGACAAAGAATCGCTGTCACAATGGAAAATACAGCCACAACCTTGGTCTCAGACCATCCACACAACTCAAAATGATGGTGAATCGGAGCCATTTTAAAGATACGTTTACCGCCTGTCTTTTTAAAATACGTAACCTGAATAATAACAGATAGCACTTCCACCAGATAAATCAATCCTACAATCACGATGAAAAATGGCATCTGAAGAATGTAAGCTGTGGATGCAACAAAGCCTCCAAGTGCAAGAGAACCGGTATCTCCCATAAAAACACTTGCCGGATATACATTAAATAATAGAAAGCCAAGCAACGCTCCTACAACCGCACATGTGATTGGTTCAATTCCACTCTTCGTTCCGATTGCAACCACTGTAAAAAATGTTGCCACAAGTACCGTAACACTGGACGCCAATCCGTCCAAGCCGTCTGTAAAATTCACACCATTGACTGTGCCGATAATAACAATAAACATCATTGGAATTGCCAAAAATCCAAGGTCTAAATATTTCCCATCTGTAAAAGGAATCAGCCAGGTCAGTGGAATCTCTGTGAACTTCACAATATAGAACGCAAAGACTGCCGTCACCAAAATCTGAAGCCCCATTTTCTGCTTCGGATACAACCCGTCTGAACGCTTCATCACAACCTTTAAATAGTCATCTAAAAATCCAATAAGCCCGAAGCCAACCGTCACAAATAAAATTGGAATAATGGTTGGATAGTCCTTAATATAGAACAAGGATGTTATCGCAATACTACTTAAAATAATAACGCCACCCATAGTTGGTGTGCCTGCTTTTTTCAAGTGAGATTTTACCCCATCCTCACGCTCTGTCTGACCCATCTTCAGTTTTCGAAGAATTGGAATCACCACTGGTCCTAAAATCACACTGAGAGCAAATGAAATCAATACTGGTAGAAAAATTCTATAATCCATAAATACACCTCGTTATCTCTTTCGTTTTTATATGTGCTGAGCACATACACTCCCCGCCCATACACACGATATAGTATACAACTAATTGCCCGTCTTTTCAATCCCCAGATACGGAAGGATATTCTCAAAAATAGTCCTTACCACAGGTGCAGCAATGGTCCCTCCATAATATACGCCTTGGGGATTGTAAATGATACAAAGAGCTAAAACTTGCGGATTATCTGCTGGAGCAAAACCCACAAACGAAGAGATATATTTATGTGCGCTTCGTGGCAAAGTCTGGGAGGTTGCCGTCTTGCCTCCTATATCATAGCCTTCTATAATTGCGTTTTTACCGCCGCCTTCTGACACAACGCTTTCCAGTAACTCCTTCATTGTCTCCGATGTTTCCTTGGAAAGTACTCTCTCCGTTTCATAAGAAAAATCTTTTACCACGTCTCCATTTTCATTTAACACTCTCACACCCAGATGTGGTGTCACGCGGACACCACCATTGACGGTGGAACTAACCATGGTGGCTACCTGTATCGGTGTAATCTGAAAGGACTGTCCAAAGGACATTGTGGCGAGCTCTACCAATCCCACATTCTCTATCTTATGAGTAATAGTTCCTGCCTCTCCCGGCAAATCCACCCCTGTTTTCTTCGTCAAACCCAACTGTTTAAAATATTTATAAAAACCTTCTGAACCCAGTCGCAATCCAATATCGATAAAAACCGGGTTGCAGGAGTTTTGAATGCCCTGAGGAAAGGTTTCTGAACCATGACCAGTGGTTTTGTGACAACGAATTCGCCTATCTTCCACAATACGATAACCGGGACAATAGAAATTATCATTTACATTCAACACTCCTGCTTCTAAGGCTGCTGCCGTGGTAAATACCTTGAAAATAGAACCCGGCTCGTAGGTATCATTAATACAGGTATTTCTCCACATCTGATTTAATAAATCCTGCTTCTCCTCCTCATCCTTCGGTGCTGTCTCTAACTGCAAGGTCTCCAATGAAAAGGGTTCATTTAACTGAAATTCCGGAACATTTACCATAGCATAAATTTCCCCATTCTGTGGGTTCATAATTAAAATCGCCACCTGGTCCGCCTGCTTTTCCTCCATAGCCTTTTCCGCAGCCTGCTGGGCGTATTTCTGAATATTATAATCCAGGCTGAGCTGCAACGTCTTTCCCGCTACAGGCTCCATTCTCTCCTCTGCAATTCCTTCTAACTCAATGCCTCTGGCATCTGTGGTTGTAAGAATGGTTCCGTTTTGCCCCTTCAAATATTCCTCATATTTTACTTCCAGCCCAATAATGCCTTGATTATCACTTCCGGTAAAACCTAAGACCTTAGAAGCCAGTTCATTATACGGATAATAACGTTTAAAATCTTCATCTACCTTCACGCCATCCAATTCATATTCCCGTATTCTATCTCCGATTTCCTTCTCTACATTTGACTTGATGAGTTCCCTAGAAGAAACTTTTTCCACCTTCTTGCGAACCGTTACCTCATCCAGCCCTAACTCCTGTGTCAAAACGCGTATTACTTCTTCCGCATTTGTCAACTGACTATGAATAACCGAAATCGTACAAACAGTTTTGTTGGTTGCCAAAACAACCCCGTTGGCATCTATGATTTCCCCGCGGGCTGCCTTGATTTGCCTCTCTCTTTCGTGTAAGTTCTCAGCCTTCTCCT
>JAZSDK010000026.1:0-14964 GCA_045531155.1 Faecalimonas sp.
TTCTTTTAGAAAAAGTTTATAAAAATTTCCAATTGGTTTGGTGTAATACAGTTGTTCACATGATATAATGATATTAATTATGGGACAAGGATGTGCATTATGAAATTAAAGACGCGACTGATTATAAGCTTTGTCACGGTCATGATTTTGCCGGTCATTCTTTCGCTGGCGGTAATTGCAGGGTTTGCTACCCTTCAGCTTCGCATGATTGAAAAGAACTACGGTATTAATGATGCTGATTATAAGGTGTTCACCAATCCAATTAATACGTTGAATGAAGTGACGGAACAGACCTTCCATCAGCTTTCCATAACGACGAATCGTGATACAGAGCAAATGGAAGATACATTGTATCTGGAGGATATCGATAAAGAATTGAATACGATAAATTCCTATCTTGTGGTGAGGAAAAATGATCAGATTGCATTTTCGGGAGAGAACCTGACAGAGCAAGTGTGGGAAAAACTACCGGAATATGGGGCCGAAAGCTCTTCTTCGGAGAATGGTACGTATTTTGGCGGAGACCTTCAGATTTTAGTAAAGCAGGTGGATTTTCAATATAAGGACGGAGCCAAAGGGAGTGCGTTTATTGTAACAGATGTCAATGATGCAATTCCGGAAGTTAGACACTTTATGGCAGATATGGTATTTATGGTTGTGATTATACTTGCGTTAACAGCGGGTCTGCTTATCATATGGATTTATCGAGGCGTAGCAGTTCCTCTAGGACGAATGAAAATTGCCACACAGAACATTAAGGATGGCAATCTGGATTTTGAACTGGAAGTAGAAACGGAAGATGAGATAGGACAGCTCTGTCGTGATTTTGAGGAAATGAGAATCCGTCTGAAGGAGAGCACATCTGAAAAGGTGGAATACGACAAACGAAGCAAGGAGTTAATCAGTAACATATCTCATGACCTTAAAACCCCGATTACGGCCATTAAAGGCTATGTAGAGGGGATTATGGATGGTGTTGCTGATACGCCGGAAAAAATGGAGCGATACATTCGTACCATCTATAACAAAGCCAATGATATGGATATGCTAATTAATGAGCTTACCTTGTATTCTAAGATTGACTCCAATCGTATTCCATATAACTTTAATACCATTCTGGTGAATGATTATTTTGATGACTGTGCAATGGATTTAAAGATGGATTTGGAAGCGCGGCATATTCAATTTGATTATTCGAATTATGTGGATGCAAATGTTAAGATTATTGCAGATGCAGAGCAATTAAAACGGGCGATTAATAATATTATTTCAAACTCCACGAAATACATGGATAAGAAACAGAAAGTGATTCGACTTTGTGTAAAGGACGTGGGAGATTTCGTGCAGGTTGAAATCGAGGATAACGGAAAAGGAATTGGAGCAAAAGAATTGCCACATATTTTCGAACGTTTCTACCGAACAGACGCTTCCCGAAACTCAGCGACAGGTGGAAGTGGAATCGGACTTTCCATCGTAAAGAAAATCATTGAAGAACATGGTGGAAAGATATGGGCAGCTAGTAAAGAAGGAACCGGAACAGTGATGTATTTTGTAATAAGAAAGTATCAGGAGGTACCAGCAAATGAGTAGAATTTTAATTGTTGAAGATGAAAGCGCAATTGCCGAACTGGAGAAGGATTATCTGGAATTAAGTGGTTTTGAGGTGGAAGTAGCCAATGATGGTGAAATAGGACTGAAAAAAGGGCTTACAGAGGAGTTTGACCTAATTATTCTGGATTTAATGTTGCCGGGAGTAGACGGATTCGAGATTTGCCGTCAAGTTCGTGAGGAGAAAAACACACCAATTATTATGGTGTCTGCAAAGAAGGATGATATTGATAAAATTCGCGGTCTTGGACTTGGGGCCGACGATTACATGACAAAGCCGTTTAGCCCAAGCGAATTGGTTGCCAGAGTGAAGGCCCACATGGCAAGATATGAGCGATTGGTAGGAAGTGCGGTAGAAGAAAACAAAGTAATTGAGATACGTGGACTTAAAATTGATACAACCGCGCGTCGTGTTTGGATTAATGGAGAGGAGAAGGCGTTTACAACGAAGGAATTTGACTTGCTGACCTTTTTGGCAGCGCATCCAAACCATGTGTATACAAAGGATGAACTTTTTAGTGAAATCTGGGATATGGAGTCCATTGGCGATATTGCAACGGTAACTGTTCATATTAAAAAAATTCGTGAAAAGGTTGAGTTTGATACTTCGAATCCACAATATATAGAAACCATCTGGGGTGTAGGGTATAGGTTTAAAGTATAATCTAATTTAAAGTTAAAAAAGGTAAGGAATGAGAAAATGATAACGAGTACAAGTAACCCGCAGATTAAAAGACTGCTTCAGCTTCAGAAGAAAAGCAAGGTGCGGGATGAGGAAAAAGTGTTTGTAGTTGAAGGACTGCGTATGTTTGCAGAAGTGCCTAAAAATCGTGTGGAAAAAGTATATATTTCAGAGTCGCTTTACAATAGGAAGAAACTCGATTTAAAATTACAGGATTTTCCACTTGAAATCCTGTCTGACCAGGTGTTTGGACATGTTTCCGATACGAAAACACCACAAGGTATTTTGTGTGTGGTAAAACGCCAAAAATATCAAATGGAAGAACTGCTTCAAGTGGAGAATCCACACTTTGTAGTGTTGGATAATTTGCAGGATCCGGGTAATACGGGGACCATTGTAAGAACGGCGGAAGCGGCAGGTGTGGATGCTGTTTTTATGAGTAAAGATTGCGTGGATATTTACAATCCAAAGACGATTCGTTCCACAATGGGTTCCATCTATCGTATGCCATTTTTATATATAGAAGATATTCCGAAATTGTTGGATGATTTTAGAAAAAAAGGTGTAAAATCCTATGCGGCACACTTGGATGGTGAAAAAATTTACGACCAAGAAGACTATGGAAGTGGAACGGCCATTTTAATAGGAAATGAGGGTAATGGGCTTCGCCATGAAGTGACCGAAAAGGCTGATATTTTGGTGAAAATTCCAATGCAGGGAAGGGTAGAATCGCTGAATGCAGCCATAGCAGCTTCGGTGTTAATGTTTGAAGTTTTTAGACAAAGAAGGTAAAATTGTACTAAAAAAAATACAATATAGAACTTGACATATCCAAAAAAACATGATAATATCGCAACTGTTGCGAAAGAAATGTAACAATTATGTAACAATTTGTAATAAAAACGAATTATACGTGCATAATAATGTAATAGGTACACGTAAAAGTTGTTACAAATCAGGAGGTTATTATGTTTTTCGGAGAAAAGAGAAGGATTGTTGGTCTTTTACTTGCTATCTGTTTGTTATTTACAGCAGAGTTTGAAGTATTTGCTGCTGATCCAAAATCTGAAGCTCAAGCAATGCAAACAATTAATTTTGAAATTGAGGTAGAAACACTTGCTACAGGATGGGAAAAGATTTCTGAAATGGCAACCATCGCAGTAGATACACAAGAGTGGTATGGAAAAGCTCTTGCAAATACAGACAGTGAATTAGATGTATATGCAGAAGCAAATGGTACTGTAGTTGGAAAAATGTACAAAAACACAGTAGTAACTGTAGTAGAAGAAGGCACTGAATGGTCTAAAATCTCATCAGGAGCTGTTGTGGGTTATGTTAGAACAGAATCACTTTTATTTGGAAGTGCAGCAGATGAAAGAGCAAAAGTAGTTTGTGCAGGTGGTACAAAGGATGCGAAAACACTGCAACAGATTCAATCTGAACAAAAGAAAGTAAGTGAAGTAAAATTATTAGCAGCATTGATTTACTGTGAAGCAGGAAATCAACCATATGAAGGAAAGGTTGCAGTAGGTGCGGTCGTATTAAACCGTATAGAAAGCAGACGTTTTCCAAACTCTTTAGAAGGAGTTATTTATCAAAGAGGACAATTTACACCTGCAATGACAGGAAAACTTGCACGCGTTCTTAAAAGCGGTAAGATTCCAAGTGCATGTTATGATGCAGCAGAGGATGCTTTTGAAGGACAGGATCCTGTAAATGGCGCATTGTTCTTTAATACAAGAAGAGGTAATTTTAAATTAGGGGACCACTACTTTAGTTAAATAGGGGAGTTTTAAGGAGACAGAAAAATTAAAATTCTGTCTCTTTTTTTGTTTTATTGAATTCTAAAGATAAGTGTAGTAAAATATGTATATCAAGAAGTTGAAAGTGAGGCGAGAAGTATGGAAACAATATTTTGGTTAATTCTATTTGTAGTACTTTTGATTATTGAAATATCCACAATGGGATTGACGACTGTGTGGTTTGCAGGTGGTGCGCTTGTGGCATTTGTTTTAGCGTTTGCCGGATTAGGGCTACCGGTGCAGATTATTGTCTTTTTATTGGTATCCATTTTGTTGTTGGTTCTTACAAGACCAATAGCCATTAAGTTTTTCAACCAGGAACGACAGAAGACGAATGCGGATAGCCTGATTGGTCAAAGAGCAGTTGTTTTTGAAACAATTGATGCACTTCATGGAACCGGACGCGTGGAAGTAAACGGAATGGAATGGTCGGCGAAGGTTGAAGACGCGTCAGAGGTTATTGAAGCGGGCGTGGTTGTAGCCATTGAAGGTATTCAAGGCGTGAAATTAATTGTGAAGAAAGAGGAGGCTTAAATTTATGGAAGGTATTATAGGATTCTTAGGGATAGTTTTAGTAGTTATTGTTGTAGCATTGTTGCTGTCATGTGTAAAGATTGTTGAACAGGCACAGGCTTTGGTTGTAGAAAGACTTGGTGCATATCAAGCAACCTGGGGTGTAGGTTTGCATTTTAAAATTCCAATTATCGAACGTGTAGCCAGAAGAGTTGATTTGAAGGAGCAGGTAGTTGACTTTGCACCACAACCGGTTATTACAAAGGATAATGTTACTATGAGAATCGATACTGTTGTGTTCTATCAGATCACAGATCCAAAGTTGTTCTGTTATGGTGTAGCTAATCCAATTATGGCGATTGAGAATCTGACTGCAACAACACTTCGTAATATTATTGGTGATTTGGAGTTAGACCAGACATTAACATCAAGAGAGACCATTAATACAAAAATGCGTGCTTCCTTGGACGTGGCAACGGACCCATGGGGTATTAAAGTAAATCGTGTGGAACTTAAGAACATCATCCCGCCAGCAGCGATTCAAGATGCCATGGAAAAACAGATGAAGGCAGAACGTGAACGTCGTGAAGCAATTCTTCGAGCAGAGGGTGAAAAGAAATCTACCATCCTTGTGGCAGAGGGTAATAAACAGTCTGTGATTTTGGAAGCGGAAGCAGAGAAGCAGTCAGCGATTCTTCGAGCAGAAGCGGAAAAAGAAAGAAAGATTCGTGAAGCAGAAGGTCAGGCAGAAGCTATTTTAAAAGTGCAACAAGCAAATGCAGACGGTATTCGTTTCTTGAAGGAAGCCGGAGCAGACCAAGCAGTGCTTACAATTAAGAGCTTAGAAGCATTTGAGAAGGCGGCAGATGGAAAAGCAACTAAGATTATTATTCCATCAGAAATTCAGGGAATAGCAGGGCTTACCAAATCGATTGTTGAAGTGGCAAGAGAAGAATAAATTATACAAAGGAGGGGTGTACAACAGTACACCCCTTGCGCGTTGTGATAGGAGGAACATCATGGTACCGGTAATTGATTTAACAAAAGAATATAGTATTGTTCTTGATGGCGGTGGTGCCAGAGGTGCATATCAAATGGGTGCATGGAAGGCTCTTTCAGAAGCTGGCGTGAAGATAAATGCTGTGGCAGGCACATCGGTGGGTGCGTTAAATGGTGCTCTCATCTGTATGGGGGATGTGGAGAAGGCAGAACAGATATGGAATGACATGACATTTTCACAAGTGATGGATATTGATGATGTTTGGATGGAAGGCTTGTTCAATCGAGAGAATAGTATCCGCGATATTTTGCGAAAAGGGATGCAAATCATTGCGGATGGGGGTGTGGACATTACACCTCTGCGGAATTTGATCCACCAGCACGTGGATGAACAGAAGATTCGTGAGTCAGGGATTGAACTGTGTCTATTGACGTTCTCGGTTACGCATATGAAGGAGATAGATATTAGCATTCATGATATTCCGGAAGGGCTACTGGAAGATTTCCTTTTGGCAAGCGCCTATTTATTTGGATTTAAAAATGAAAAGCTACATGGGCAAACATATATCGATGGAGGAATTATTAATAATTTCCCTATTAATTCTTTAATAGAACGCGGATACAAGGATATTATTCAAATTCGTATCTATGGACCGGGCAGGGTACAAAAAGCAAGAGTCGAAGAAGACACCATGCTGTATGAAATTGCGCCGAAGGTAAAGCTGGGAAGTATTATTGAATTTGAGAATCAGCGTAGCAGAAAAAATTTCAAGTTGGGATACTATGATGCGAAACGTTTGATATATGGTTTAGTAGGTCAAATTTATTATATTGAACAAACGCGCGAAGAGTGGTATTATGAAGAAATACTAGAAGATTTGAGTGAGATTGAAAAGGCAGAGATTGCATTTGTTTTGCGATTATCACGCAAATATACAGGCGCAGAATTTTATCTTGCAATGCTTGAGGCTAGTGCAAAGTTGTTGCGTGTTCCAAAGTATAAGATTTATACAGTCAGCGAATTGGAGCTGGAGGTATATAGGAAATACGAGCAACGAAAAGATAAAATAAATTTACCAAGATTTGT
The DNA here is from genome assembly GCA_045531155.1 of Faecalimonas sp. Taxonomy (GTDB): domain Bacteria; phylum Bacillota; class Clostridia; order Lachnospirales; family Lachnospiraceae; genus Faecalimonas. The sequence goes on from JAZSDK010000026.1 coordinate 6,692, forward strand.
GCATATTTTTATGGACATCAGAAAGGATTACAGAATGAACTTAAAGGGACGTAGTTTTTTGACATTAAAAGACTTTACAGCTGAGGAAATCATGTATCTGGTTGACCTGGCAGCAGATTTGAAAGAAAAGAAGAAAAATGGGATTACAGGAAATTCGCTGAAGGGGAAAAATATTGCTTTGATTTTTGAGAAACCTTCTACCAGAACACGTTGTGCATTTACAGTAGGTGCACAAGATGAAGGCGGTATTCCAACCTATCTTTCACAACATGATATTCAATTGGGTTACAAAGAAAGTGTAAAGGATACAGCGCGTGTATTAGGACGTATGTTTGATGGAATTGAATTCCGTGGTTTCAAACACGAGCATGTAGAGCAACTGGCGGAATATAGCGGAGTACCTGTATGGAATGGTTTGACAGATGAATATCATCCGACTCAGATCCTTGCTGATTTGCTTACTATGAAAGAGCATTTTGGGTATGTGAAGGGATTGAATTTCGTATACTTAGGTGACGGACGTAACAATATGGCCAACAGCCTTATGATTGGTTGTGCAAAGGTTGGTGTCAATTTTGCAATTATTGCACCAAAGGAATTGTGGCCGGAAGAAGGACTTGTTGAACTGTGTAAGGGTTACGGAAATGAATCTGGTGCGACTGTAACGATTACTGACTCCGTAGATGCAGTAGAGGGAGCAGATGTGTTATATACGGATGTATGGTGCTCTATGGGTGAGGAAGACAAGACGGTAGAAAGAATTGCATTGTTACACCCATATCAAATCAACCAACAGTTGATGGATAAGACAGGAAGAGAAGGCACGATTTTCATGCACTGTCTGCCAGCAGTAAAAGGAAATGAAGTAACTGAGGATGTTTTTGAGAAATTTGCAGATGTTGTGTTTGATGAAGCGGAGAACCGCCTGCACACAATTAAGGCAGTAATGGTGGCTACACTTGGAGAATAAGAAGATTAGATATTATGAACAATTGGATTCAACCAACACGAAAGTATCTGAATTGGCCTTAGAAGGTGCTGAGCACGGGACGGTTGTGGTTGCCGAGTGTCAGACGGATGGAAAAGGCAGACGAGGCCGTTTGTGGGAATCACCGGCGGAGGATAATATTTATATGTCTATTCTGCTAAGACCAGAGCTTGTAACAGACAAGGCGCCTATGGTGACTTTAGTAATGGCTTATAGCGTGGCTAAGGTGCTTCGGGAAAACGGATTTGCAGATGTGCAGATTAAGTGGCCGAATGATTTGGTGCTTTCCGGGAAAAAAGTGTGTGGCATCTTGACGGAGATGTACCTCCAGGAGACTGCGATTGATTATATTGTGGTTGGAGTTGGAGTGAATGTGAACACATCGGCTTTTTCGGAAGAACTTGTGGATAAAGCCACATCTCTTTTCTTAGAATGTGGAAAACTTTTAAACAAAGAGCAACTTATTGTGGATATCGTAGAAACATTTATGAAAATGTATGATAGATTTGCAGAAGAAGGTAATTTGGAATTTCTACAGGATGCATATAATGCAATCCTTGTGAACAAGAACAGGGATGTGTGCATCTTGGAACCGGAAAATGAATATACGGCATACGCATATGGGATCAATCAAAATGGTGAATTAGTAGTGCGGCTTGAAGATGGTACAGAAAAAAATGTGTATGCAGGTGAAGTGTCCGTTCGGGGAGTGTACGGATACATATAGGAGGAACTATGTACGAGGAAAAAATTATATTGTGTGGCGCGAATTCCTATGAGCAGAAATTTTATCTCAATCCGGATTTTGAAGCCCTTCCAGAAAATATAAAAGATGAATTGAAAATTATGTGCGTGTTATTTACCGAAGATGTTGGAGGAACACTCACACTTGTATTTGAGGAAAATGGAGAACTTTGTTTTGAGGTGTCAAGTGAGGAGAATGATTTCTTTTTTGATGAAATCGGCAGTCATTTGAAAATCAAAGAGCTTCAGAGAACCAAAGAAGAATTGTTAGAATCATTACAGCTTTACTATAAAGTATTCTTTTTAGGGGAGGAAGTATAATGTTATTAGTAGTTGACGTTGGGAATACGCATATTACGTTGGGAGTGTTTGACGGCAAGGACATTAAGGCAACGTTTCGTGCTACAGCAAAGCAGCCTAGAACATCGGATGAATATGGTATCCAGCTTTGCGATTTGTTAGAGCATCGTGATTTTGATATCAAAGATATTACAGATGTAATAATTTCTTCTGTAGTGCCGGATGTGATGCATTCCCTGACAAGTGGGATTATCAAATATTTTCATGTGAGACCATTTGTACCAACCACTTTAGAGATGGGATTAAAAATTAACACGGAACATCCGAAGGAAATCGGACCTGACCGAATCGTAGATGCTGTGGCAGCTTACGAAAAATATGGCGGACCGGTGATCGTCATTGATTTTGGAACGGCTACTACCTATGATATCGTTACGGCAGATGGCGTGTTTGAGGGTGGTGTGATTTCGCCAGGTATCAGAACTTCGGCAAGAGCATTATGGGGAGGCGCTGCTATGCTTCCTGAAATTGAGATTCGTAAACCGAAGTCCATTGTTGCAAAAGAAACTGTATCCAGCATGCAGGGCGGTCTTGTATTTGGATATATTGGCCAAACAGAGTACATTGTAAAGAAAATGAAAGCGAACGGTTATGAGGATGCAAAGGTTGTTGCAACCGGCGGTCTTGGAAATATTATTGTGCCTGAGACAGATGTGATTGATATTTATGACCCGTTGCTCACATTGGAAGGCTTGCGCATGATTTATGAAAAATGTAAGAAAGCAGAATAATAAGATGAAGAAATTGAAGATTGGAAATGTTGCACTTTCAAATCCGTATATTTTGGCACCTATGGCAGGCGTAACAGACCTGCCATTTCGCTTGCTTTGTAAAGAGCAGGGAGCAGGGCTTTTGTGTATGGAAATGGTTAGTGCAAAGGCAATTCAATACAACAATAAGAATACGAAGGCATTGTTAGAGATTCATCCAGAGGAAGAGCCGGTTTCTTTGCAACTTTTTGGCTCCGACCCGGAAGTGATAAGTGAGGTTGCAAAACGAATAGAAGAATTACCATTTGCGATTTTGGACATTAATATGGGATGTCCGGTTCCCAAGATTGTAAGAAATGGGGAAGGCTCTGCACTGATGAACCAGCCGAAACTGGTACACGAAATTGTTTCAAAGACAGTGAAAGCAATTCAAAAACCGGTTACTGTAAAAATTCGAAAAGGATTTAACGATGAGAGTATAAATGCAGTGGAAATTGCAAAGATTATCGAAGATGCCGGTGGAGCAGCGGTTGCTGTTCACGGCAGAACAAGAGAACAATACTATTCCGGAAAAGCAGATTGGGATATTATTCGTCAAGTAAAAGAGGCAGTTTCCATTCCGGTCATTGGCAACGGTGACGTGACGTCGGGTGAAAGTGCACTTGCCATGATGCGTGAGACTGGATGCGACGGCGTTATGATAGGTCGCGGAGCACAAGGTAATCCATGGATATTCTTGGAACTGCGCGAGTATGAAAAAACAGGGCAGATGCCTGCGAGACCAACCAATAAAGAACTCAAAGAAATGATGCTGAGACACGCCAGACTTCAGATGCAGTATAAAGGGGACTTTCTTGGTATTCGAGAAATGAGAAAGCATGTGGCATGGTACACCACAGGATTACCAAACTCTGCGAGACTTCGCGGAGAGATTAATGCGGTGGAGTCTTACGAAGAGTTGTGCGAGTTGTTAGAGGACAAACTTACGGTTTAGCCATAAGCTCGAATCCGCTACGCTGCTTCTCGCTTTGGCAGAACGCCAAATGTCAAATATTACTATCAGCTGCTTTCATGCAAGCATGACGCATCTGCTACTAATATTCGTCGCATGGCTAAACTGGTATAAAAAATCTTGACATAAATTACCCATTCATGTATAATGTTGAAATTGTGAGAATAGATTGATTTATCGAGGTAATCGAGAAATATATAAAAGGAAAAATATGTCAGAAAGGAAGTACGAAACATGACAGCAAAGAGAACTATTCTTACTTATACGGGTCTGAAAGCTTTAGAAAGTGAGCTTGAGGAACTGAAGGTGGTAAGACGTAAAGAGGTGGCTCAAAAAATCAAAGAAGCCAGAGAACAAGGTGACTTGTCAGAAAATGCAGAATATGATGCAGCAAAAGATGAACAACGCGATATCGAAGCACGTATTGAAGAAATTGAAAAGATTTTGAAAAATGCAGATGTGGTAGATGAAGAGGAAGTAGATCTTGATAAGATTAGCGTTGGATGTACCGTTTTATTGTACGATGAGGAATTTGAAGAAGAGGTAGAATACAAGATTGTTGGTTCTACAGAGGCAAACAGCTTGTCTGGAAAGATTTCAAACGAATCACCACTTGGAAAGGCTTTGCTAGGAAAAGCTGTGGGCGATGCGATTGTAGTGGAAGCTCAAGCCGGTACCATGGAGTACAAAGTATTAAAAATTGACAGAAGTATCTAGTTACAATAGATGAGGAGGAAGAGACGTGGCTGAACAAAATAATGTACAAGTACAGGAACAAGATATTAACCAATTAAGAAAAGTACGTCGCGAAAAATTAGCGGAATTACAAGCAAATGGACAAGACCCATTCGTGATTACAAAATATGATGCAGACGCACATAGCCAATCTGTCAAAGATAACTTTGATGAATTAGAAGGCAAGAAAGTTTCAATTGCAGGACGTATTATGTCTAAACGTGTTATGGGAAAAGCTTCTTTCTGTCATGTTCAAGATTTAGAAGGAACTATCCAGTCATACGTTGCAAGAGATAATATTGGTGAAGAAGAATATAAAGCCTTTAAGAAAATGGATATCGGTGATATCGTAGGTATTAAGGGTGATGTATTCCGCACAAAGATGGGTGAAATCTCTATCCATGCTGAAGAAGTAACTTTATTATCTAAGAGCCTTCAGATTTTACCGGAAAAATATCATGGATTAACGAATACAGATTTGCGTTATCGTCAAAGATACGTAGACCTTATCATGAATCCGGAAGTAAAAGATACATTTATTAAACGTTCTAAAATCCTAAGTGCAATCAGAAGATATTTAGACGGACAAGGATTCCTTGAGGTGGAAACTCCAATGCTCGTGGCAAATGCAGGTGGTGCAGCAGCAAGACCATTTGAAACACACTTTAATGCACTGGATGAAGACTTCAAGCTTCGTATTTCCCTTGAGTTATACTTAAAGAGATTAATTGTTGGCGGAATGGAACGTGTTTATGAAATCGGACGAGTATTCCGTAATGAAGGTCTTGATACAAGACATAATCCGGAATTTACATTGATGGAATTATATCAGGCATATACAGACTACAACGGAATGATGGACTTGACAGAAAATCTTTACCGTCATGTAGCCCAAGAGGTTCTTGGAACAACAACAATTGTTTACAATGGTGTTGAAATGGACCTTGGAAAGCCATTTGAAAGAATTACAATGGTAGACGCTGTTAAGAAATATGCAGGCGTAGACTGGAATGAAATTCACACATTAGAAGATGCAAGAGCAGTTGCAAAAGAACACCATGTAGAATACGAAGAACGTCATGGAAAAGGTGACATCTTAGCGTTATTCTTTGAAGAGTATGCAGAAGAGCACTTGATTCAGCCTACATTTGTAATGGACCATCCAATTGAGATTTCTCCATTGACAAAGAAGAAACCGGAAAATCCGGAATATACAGAACGTTTCGAGTTCTTTATGAATGGATGGGAAATGGCAAATGCTTATTCAGAGCTTAACGATCCAATCGACCAGAGAGAACGTTTCAAAGCACAGGAAGCACTCTTGGCAGCAGGAGATGAAGAAGCTAATACAACTGATGAAGATTTCTTAAATGCTTTGGAAATCGGTATGCCTCCGACAGGTGGTATCGGATTCGGTATTGACCGTATGTGTATGTTGCTTACAGACAGCGCAGCAATCAGAGATGTGTTGTTGTTCCCGACGATGAAGAGTTTGGATAAATAAAAAGCCGAAAATAGGGCATTTTCAAGCGTTTTAGAAGGCTGATATTTGTATTTTACGACAGAGTTACGACAAATGGTGAGCCTTGATATAGTAAAAATTTAAGACATCATTACTTATAGTGATATAGGTAGTGATGTCTTTTTGTATGTCGGGGTATTTTACATTTAAGATGGCAGCAGTTTTTTACGGAAAGGGTATATCTATTGCATTCATGTCTTAGGTGGTGAATCGGTGCATCGAAGTACATATAGTATTGTTCACACGTCCCTTTCTGTAGAAATTATCGAACTATGTTTGAAAATGTGGAAAATGAAAAAAGCCTTATTTTCTAGGCTTTTTGGGGATTCTGCATTTTGATAAAAAGATAGTAAAAATGGCTGAAATGCTTGAAAATAAAGGCATTCACCGAACTCAATCGAAAAATGCTACCGAACTCATTACCGAACATTGTTATTTTTTACTTCTAAGCATATCTACTAATTGTGAAACTAATTCGATTTCATTATCATTTAATCCAGTAACGTCAATATTTCTTGTGTTGGTCATACCTAATAAATAATCCGTTGATACATGAAAAATACGTGCTAACTTTGCAAGCACATCATAAGAAGGATAACGTGTACCAGATTCATAGGATGATACAGCACTAATGGCTAATCCTATTCTATCAGCAACTTGCTTTTGGGTTAATTTCTTTTCAATTCTAAGAGATTTTAGTTTTTCTCCCATATTCACCAACTGTATCACCTGCTTTCACAGATAGTGTACTAAATAGTATTTCTGTTATGGTGTAAAATATTTCACAAATACGGAAATATTTTGTTGAAAATGCACAAAAAAAGAGATATAATAAAAAAGAGTATGCTTAACGAAAGGAATGGTATTAAGATGGCAGAGATTACAGTAAAATTTTTGGGCGGTAATTACACTTTTCCAGAAGAATTGAAGCAGTATATCATATATTGCAGTGAGTTTGAAAAAATAAGCGATAGATTATCGCAAGCATTACTTAAAACAATGAAAAATCCTAACATATGTGATGGTGAAAGTAGTCAATTATGGGATATTGATGAACGTTTGCGTCAAAAAGTACGGGATGAAGGTAAAAAACTTATTTCTATGCTTGCAAAACACAATATTTTTGATGTTACAGAAAGTGACATTGTTGACAATAATCAAGGTTATCTCTTGTATGATAAAGCATATAATGAGATGTTTGCAGGGTTAAGAATAAACTTGGCTAATGAGATACAAAATTTTAATGATAATTTTGAAAATGTTCAGAGGTCTGCTTATTCGCAAGTAACGGGTACAGGAATTTCAATGTACTCTAATAGTATAATTGCTCATATGACGTTGGCTGCTTTTGAAACAAGTACAGTTAAGAAACAATGTGATAAAGCAGATAAAGATTATGAAAGAGCAATGGACAACTTGATTTCTAGTGGTAGAACTACTCGTGCCAAAGCTGATGCAAAGGTTATGATGGAGACATACCCTAAAATTGCAGAAGCATTTGGTGTATATGTTGCAGAATTAATGGAAACATATTTGAATAAATTACAAGCAAATTCAGTATTTGATTATTCAAAAGTAAAACCATACAGTATTAAACGTTCATCTGAGTTGCTAAATAATATTGCTATGGTTGATGATAAAAAGAGCGTACTTGAGCAAGCATTTAAGAATTGTCCATATAATCCGGATATATATGCGAAAGTGCTTGAACTGGGTATCTATGATGTCGATACATTTGCAACTGCAAAAGAGTTTTATCAGGATTCTTTGATAGTAGGTGTTGTTGAGGACTATTGCAAAAAGCATCTAAAAAATTATGATAAAGTAAAAGAACCTATTGCAATCTTAGCATTATATAAAGGAAAAACTGAAACAGAGATTTTACGTTCCTTATATAGTGGAGAACTGGATTCGGTAGAAAGTAAGTACCGCAATTTTGAAACGACATTATCTAATCAAAGAGCATTAGATGAATGGATACGCAGAAATATTAGTCAACAAACGCAGAGTATTATTAGTACATCTATGGATACCATAAAGAATAAAGTTCATTCTGTTGTTAATGGTATTATTTCAGAGAGCAACTATCAGAAGTTTGCTGATATGGGCTTATTATCTGCTGAAGTGTTAAGATTAAAAGATAGCACACAAACCACATTAAGTGGTATCAATGAAGAAATCGAAAGTAAACTTGTTGATTTG
>JAZSDK010000160.1:0-24270 GCA_045531155.1 Faecalimonas sp.
TAAATGTAAAAATTACAGTTGCCGATAACAATAGCGGCAATATCGTAATGGTAACAAATGCTATTACTAAACGAGTTTTTAATTTCATAAAATCACACCTTTATACCTATATTTATGAACAGTATATAACGTCAAAGACCCAGAATACACCAATGCGATTCTAAATAATTATAAATTTTTTGTAAAACATCCTAAATGAACTTTCGTATACGCAAAAACAGTGAGCTGATTTCTCAACTCACTGCGTTTCTTCCTAATTATAAGTATTTCTTTAAATCTTCTACTTTATCTAATTTTTCCCAAGGTAAATCTAAATCGTTACGTCCAAAGTGTCCGTATGCTGCTGTCTGTTTGTAGATAGGACGACGTAAGTCTAACATCTTGATAATACCTGCCGGTCTTAAGTCAAAGTTTTCTCTTACGATATCTACCAATTTTTCTTCAGATAATTTACCCGTTCCAAATGTGTCAATCATAATAGATGTTGGCTGTGCAACACCAATTGCGTATGATAATTGAATTTCACATTTATCAGCAAGCCCTGCCGCGACAATATTCTTTGCTGCATAACGTGCTGCATATGCTGCGGAACGGTCAACCTTTGTACAATCCTTACCAGAGAATGCTCCGCCACCGTGACGAGCCATTCCACCGTATGTGTCAACAATAATCTTACGGCCTGTAAGTCCGCTGTCTCCGTGTGGTCCACCGATTACGAAACGTCCTGTAGGATTGATAAAGAACTTGGTATTATCATCAATCAATTCTGCTGGAAGTACGGTATCAAACACGTATTTCTTCACATCTTCGTGAATTTGTTCCTGTGTTACATCAGGGTCGTGCTGTGTAGATAAAACAACCGCATCCAGTCTCGCTGGTTTGCCATTTTCATCATATTCCACAGTAACCTGTGACTTTCCATCCGGGCGAAGGTATGTCAAAGTACCATTCTTTCGAACTTCTGTCAGCTTCCTTGTCAATTTATGTGCAAGTGAAATTGGATATGGCATCAATTCCTCTGTTTCATTTGAAGCGTATCCGAACATCATGCCTTGGTCTCCCGCACCGATTGCCTCAATTTCCTCTTCTGACATCTTATTCTCTTTTGCTTCCAATGCTTTATCAACACCCATAGCAATATCTGTTGATTGTTCATCAATGGCTGTAATAACACCACATGTATGAGCATCAAAACCGTATTTTCCTCTGTTATATCCAATCTCATCAACTGTATCTCTAACAATCTTTTGGATATCAACATAAGCACTCGTTGTAATTTCACCCATTACTAATACCAAGCCTGTTGTAATTGCCGTTTCACAAGCAACACGACTCATTGGGTCTTGTTCTAATAACGCATCTAACACTGCATCCGAAATTTGGTCACAGATTTTATCCGGATGACCTTCTGTTACTGATTCTGAAGTAAATAATAATCTTTCCATGTTTCTTTCCTTTCTTCGTTTGTTCTCTTATAATCAGACTAAAAAAACAGCCCGACGCAAAGCGGACTGTTTTATATCACTCATAATCCAATCCTCTTATTGTTCGATTACTCGCTCAGGTTGGCACCTTCCGTCTCAGGGGTTGCCGTGGCTTCACAGATCCTTTTACCTCCACCACTCTGAATAAGAGATTTTATTTTGTTCCGTTGATGATAATATCATTAAATTTGTTCTACGTCAAGGTGTATTTTCTTTCAACACTATTTTCCTCGATACGGCTGGTCAGCCGGATATCCTCCTGCTATTTTCTGCATAGCCCTCTGTACTGCATCTCGCGAATTTTTCCAGTCGTCATCTTTATATCGGTAGTCAAATTTCTTCTCCAACCAGTCAATTTCTTGTAAAATACGCTCCATATTGGCTTCCATTTGTGGAAATAAGATTCCTCTCAACTGCTTATGTTCTTTTTCATTCAGATATAGAGGTGCCGAATCCAAAATGTCTGCTAAATGATGAAGGCATAAACCTTTCCCCTCTTTCACCAAGTTCATAAAATCTTTGTCATTCTTTTTATATAAGTAGAAAAAAGTGGCTATGTATCGCTCATAATTACGTTTAATGTGATTGCAAATATAGCAAGAGTCCTCCTTTGCATGAACCCAACGGCTGATGTTGTTGCTGCCACCTACCCGTTCTGTATCCTTGCGAAGCTTGTCAATCAACCCAAGTTTTAAAGAATTTGAATAATTCTTCATTTCCTTTTTCATCTCTTTTATAAGTGTTTGCAATCTGGTATCCAATATAAGCGCATTGGCCAACGTTTCACCGTATGTAAACATTTTTTGATAATGCTCCCTGCAAAATCCCATTTGGTCTGTCTCTGCTCGCACATGATCCTGCATATAAGAGGCTTGCGGTCCCAATACAAAATCCAGTGCATTCTGCTCCACATTTCTTTCAATATAACAGAATGGACATTCATCTTCCGCACGGAAAGCATCCATTAAAGGAATGGTGTATAGTTGTTCTTTCATCTGTATGTCCTCCGACAAATAATAATAAAGACTCCGAAAACAACTTTCGAAGTCTTTAAACAAGGCGCAGACCGGATTTGAACCGGTGGATACTGGTGTTGCAGACCATTGCCTTACCACTTGGCTACTGCGCCGCATCACATTATCAATTTATTCTGATAATGTAATAATTATAACAAAATACGATTTTTTGTCAATTTATTCTGGATAGATACACTCCACATTAAATTCAGCAAATTTCTTAAGCCATTTATCCTCCGGTCTTGCATCAGTGACAATCATCGTAATATCTCGTAAGTCACCGATTTTTGCAAAAGACATTTTATCAAATTTAGAACTGTCAATGGCTAAAATTTTTACCCTTGCAGACTCTAACATTGACTTTTTGTTATTTGCATGTCTTTCATCACTGTCTGTGAATCCTTTTTCCAAATCAAAACCTTTGGATGAAATAATTGCCTTGTCTACATAATAGGAACGAATGGTTTTATCTGTTACATGTCCCACCAAACCGAAGGCCGTGCTGACAATCTCCCCCCCTGTTGAAATCACTTTACAGTCTGGTACATCTAATAATTCAATTGCAATTTCCAATGAATTCGTTATAATGGTAAGACCTTTTTTGCCTTTAATGTTTTTTGCGATTGCAACAGCCGTAGAACTTGCATCCAAAAAGATCAAATCACCATCATGAATTGTCTGGCTGATGATATCTGCAATTTTCTGTTTTCCTATCACATTCTTGTTCTTTCGAATATTAAATGGCAAATCTAGGTTGGCGTTTTCATTTAGAACAGCGCCTCCATAACTCTTGATTACGTATCCTTCGCTCTCCAATTTATCCAAGTCACGACGAATGGTTTCTTCCGAAACATCATATAGTATGCTGAGTTCACTCACCACAACTCGTCGTTCCGCCTGCAGTTTTTCTAATATTGCATTACGTCTTTCAATGGCAAGCATAATTTCCCCTCCAATTCTCTATTACAGAATTGCTTCACGAATTTTCTTATCTGGACGTGCAATCACAGATGAATCAAGATACATACCCTCTTTTGCTACCGTTTGCTTTGCACGTGCAATTGCCGCTTCTACAGCAGCCACCTCACCTGTCAGGAACATGTAGGATTTACCACACATACCTCTTGCAAGACGAAGTTCAATTAAGTCTACAATTGCTGTTTTTGCAGCCTCATCAGCCGCAACAATCATGGAAGCTGCATCGTAGGTTTCTAGTACACCAAGTGCTGCTACTTCCTCAATCTCCGTAGCTCCATAGATTGCAGGGAATATGGATTCATGAGGATTACCTAACACAAAACTGCTGATTAAATGCTCTCCATGCTGTACTCTTGCTGTATTGACTGCCGCATCTACTGCACTAAGCGCACCTGTAATAATTACAATATATTTTCCTGGACACACAGTCTGGGCTTCAATTACACTTACATCAGAAGTTTTAACCATTGCATCTGCAGCAACAACCCCTGCCGAAACAGTCTTATATTCTACTACTCCAATTGCCTTACTCATCTAAAAACAACCTTCCTATTTCTCAATTACTACATACTTTTCATTCACATCTGTTACAGTACCACTAATCGATGCATGGATTGCAACACTTAAACCTTTGCCCGGCTCCGCAATCATTTGACCGCGTTCCACCTTATCTCCCACCTTCACAACTGCCGTTGCAGGAGCACCAATGTGTTGGCTAAGCATGATTCTGACTTTTTTCATATCTACCACTTCATCGTTAAGCGGTGCTTCTTTATTATACTTTGTTAAATCCAGTCTAGCCATGAGACGTTCCATTGGAACTTTTCTGTATTCTCGTTCTTTTCCGACTGGTTTTGGAACCACTCCCTGAGGTGGTTTGATACCGGCTGCTCGAAGTCCTGACTTGTAATCTGCCATCAAAGATCTTGGTGACAAACTTTGCATACAGGAATACATTTCACACAAACCGCAAGAAGAACAGAACAATGTATTTACAAATATATTTGTATCCTGCACGTCTTTACAGGTTGCTGCCCTCATAAATTTATGTGGCTCAATTGGGTGTCCTAAACGGTTTCTAGGACACAAATCTGTACACATCGTACATTGACAACAAGATGCCGCCGCACGTTTTAAATCAATAGATGCTTTGCGCTTCTTTTTCTGAATAATTAAATGGTCTTCCGGAAGCACCAAAACAGCATTTGTTGTTTTGGTTACAGGCTCTGCACCTGTTCCAATTCTTCCCATCATTGGACCACCGATAAAGTATACTGCATTCTTTATGCTCTTTCCACCTGCCAATGCAACAACTTCATCAATCGTACATCCAATTGGTACACGCACTGTCACCGGATTATTAACCTCTGCAACAACAGATACCAACTTATCAACTACCGGCGTATGTTTCTTAAGCGCACGATATACATTGTACACCGTTTCTACGTTAAATACTGCAACACCACATTCTATTGGAATTCCGCCCGGTCTGACAACCTTTCCTGTCACTTCGTAGATTAAAACCACTTCATCCCCAGCTGGATATACTTCATCCAATAAGCCTAATCGTACACCTTTATATTCACCAATTACAGCATTTAAGGCTTCAATTGCTTTCTTATATGCTTTTTTAATGCCAATAACAATATCTTTGCTACCCATTGTCTGACCCATAAGATAAAAAGTCTCAACAATCTCTCTGGCATTTTTCTCTAACAATTGTCTATGTAATCTTAATAGCGGTTCACATTCAGCACAATTTAAAATAATTGTTTCAGCATTTTCATTTAATTTTGCATAAGTCGGAAAGCCGGCACCACCTGCACCGACAATTCCGTTTTGTTGCAATATACTGCTGAGTTCCTTTAATTCCATAGTATCACTACTCCAGTCCTGTTCCATCATCAATGATTCCAACAATTGCCGCATCTACAGGCGCATCTGACATGTTGCATCCAACGCGAGCTGCACTGCCTTGGGCAACAAGGACATACTCACCAATTCCTGCACCAATATTATCTATGGCAATCACTTGTTTCGCATCTCCACTCATTTTGCCGACTAATTCAACAATCATGAACTTATTTCCTACTAATTTATCATTCTTTCTGGTGGCTACAACACTTCCCACTACTTTTCCTGCAATCATAATTACCTCCAAATTAACTACTTCATAATTGACACTGTTTGACCTGTGGCAATCTTTGCAGCATTTGCTTCGTCCGTATCAATATGCATCTCTAACGTAAAACTATCGTCCACGCGAATCTGTACATGATTAAATACAGTTCCTCTTTCATTATCTGCTTTTACAGATACGATATCTCCATCCTTCACACCTGCTGCTTGCGCATCCTTTGGTGCCATATGAATATGTCTTTTCGCAATGATGCATCCCTCGTTCAGATAAACAACACCTTTTGGTCCAACCACTGCAATTGGAGCAGAGTCTTTGATATCCCCCGATGGTCTGATTGGTGCTTTTACACCAAGTTTAATTGCATCTGTCGCTGAAATTTCTACTTGTGATTTACTTCTAACAGGGCCAAGTACTCTTACATTCTCAATCGCACGAAGTTTTAAACCTACGATAGTAACCAATTCATTGGATGCAAATTGTCCTCCCATAAGTTCCTTCTTCTTTGTTAATTGATATCCCTTACCAAACAAAATCTCTACATGTTCTTGTGTTAAATGAATATGTCTAGCCGATACACCAATTGGCACCATATATCCATTGCCTGTGTTTTCTTTGTTTTCAATTGCTTCCAAAACTAATCTGGTAATCAATTCAATGTTATTGTTTTCCATTTTTATTCCCGCCTTTGTCTACTATGTGTTAGAAGATTTGCTTTTTATTACTTACCGTTTTGTCACGTCATGCCGAGACAAAACACATATTATTTTTCGCTGTGGGCTGCTCGCCCAATAAAAAGTTACCGAGATGGTCGGTAATAAGTAAACTTATACCGACCACTCGTTATTCCTTACTCTTCTCGCTTATTTCAGAATTGGAAGAATTTTTTCTACATCACCATGTGGTCTTGGGATTACGTGTGTAGCTACTAATTCACCAAGTCTAGATGCGTTAGAAGCACCAGCTTCTACAGCAGCCTTAACTGCTCCAACATCTCCACGAACCATAACAGATACTAATCCTGAACCGATTTTTTCTGTTCCTACTAATGTAACGTTTGCAGCTTTTAACATTGCATCTGCTGCCTCTACTGCTGCTACTAAACCTCTTGTTTCTACCATTCCTAATGCTTGTTGTACCATCTTAATTTCCTCCTTTTTTTGTGGTGCTTGTGGCATTTGTTCTTGTTTTTCTTGTTGAGTTTTTACTCTTTGAACTGCTTTTGTAGGCGCCTTAGCTGTCGTCTTAGAAGCAGTTGTTTTTGTTGTTGTTTTTGCTACTGTTGTCTTTGTTTCAGACTTTGCAGCTGCTTGTTTCTTTTCTTCCGCCATGTTATCTTCCTCCTATTGTAAACGGCTTGCACTTTGGTTTACAATTCTTACGATTTCTTCATGGGGATTTGCAATCACCGCTTTTGCAACCGGTTTTTTTATCGCATGTGCAGATGCTGCTTCCACAGCCTCCGTCACTGCTGAAATTGTTCCTCGTACAATAATGGTAACCAGTCTGCCACCTAGTTTTTTCTCCCAGGTCACAAATTCTACATCTGCTGTCTTGCACATAATGTCAAGAACATCGATTGCTGCTGTTGTACTAGGAATCTCAATTAGTCCATATGATGTTCCCATGAAACTTCTCCTTTATCTTTAAACAATTAGATAGTTGGAAGAATTTTTTCTACATCAGCGTGTGGTCTTGGGATTACGTGTGTAGCTACTAATTCACCAAGTCTTGCTGCTGCTTCTGAACCAGATTCAACTGCTGCTTTTACGGCTCCAACATCTCCGCGAACCATAACAGTTACTAAACCTGAACCGATTTTTTCTGTTCCTACTAATGTAACTTCTGCTGCTTTTGTCATTGCATCTGCTGCTTCGATAGCAGCTGTAAGTCCTCTTGTTTCTACCATTCCTAATGCTTGTTGTACCATTTTTTAATCCTCCTAGATTATAAATATTTTTATTTGTTATTTTTTATTGTTATCTTGTTGTATCCATACCGCTGATTTTCAGCATCTTTTCTGTATCCGCTTCCGGTCTCGGAATAATGTAACTTGTGATTACACCGGAGACTTCGTTAGCTCTTTTTGTTGCAGCTTCAACTGCTGCCTTTACATCGGATACGCCTCCTCTAAATTTAATTGCTACAACCAGTGGTACAGGTAATGCGTCTGCATTTGCAGGTTTGTTCTTGTCAAACGCCTCTAATGTTACGTTTGCCGCCTTGCATCCTGCGTCTGCCGCTGCAAATGCCGCAACCAAACCATACAATTCTACAATACCAACTGCTTCTCCCATAAGTCACCTCACTGATGATTACTCATTGATAATTGCAATCTTCAAACCTTCCATTTTGAGGTTTGTTATGTGAGCTTCATTGATCTGAGACAGTGGATATCTGTGTGTAATGAGTTTACCAATCGGCAAACCTATTCCCTTTGCTCTCTTTAAGAAATCAAATGTGGTTGCGTAATCACGAAGTGTATATACCCAAGAACCAACCGTTGTAATTTCTTTTGAACAAATATCAAAGTGTGGATTGATGGTTGCATCTCCACCATTGATAAAGAATCCTAATTCACAAAGTCCTCCACCATTTCTAATAAACTTATAAATGTTCGCATGAGCAATCGGTGAACCTGTACATTGGAATGCAAAATCTGCTAAGTATCCACCAAAGGCATCCTTCACAGCATCTGTAAGTGCCTCAATTCCTTTATGGTCTTTGAAATTCACAGACTTTGTAGCGCCCATATCTTTTGCAAAGTCAAGTCTTTTTTGCTCTCCATCTACTGCTACAATGTTTTCAATACCCATTGTGCGAAGAATTGCAATACAGATAAGGCCAATTGGTCCACAACCCTGAACAACAACTCTACTGTTAAATCTTAAGATTCCTGTAGTTTTTGCTCTTTCGACCGCATGAATGAGTACTGCGCATGGTTCAATCAAAATACGCGAATCCAAATCAAGGTCACTTACGTTAAATACAGATGAACCACCGCGAATTACGATGTAATCAGCGAACCATCCGTTCAAGTGAACATCATCATCCGGAAGTAATCCGTATACGTCAGCTCCACCTACATTTTGCTTATTCAAGTCGAACATTGTGATATCCGGATTATCCTTAAAAATCATACAAGTAACAACCTTGTCTCCTATATGAAGTGGTTTTCCGGCACTGTCTACTTTTACATTTTTACCCATCTTTACGATTTCACCGGTTCCTTCATGTCCGAGAACAACCGGTATCAATCCAAAGGGGTCTCTCTTAAACTCATGAGCATCTGTTCCACAAACACCACATCCTTCCACTTTAACAAGCATATCATCATCGCCGAGTTCTGGAATTGGGAATTCTTTGATATCATAGTGTTCTAATGCTGTAAGCATCGCTACTCTTGATGTTTTTGGAATTGCTCCATTTGCTTTTGTTGTAGTTGCTGCAGGAGCTGATTGTTTTTCCATCATACCTTCTAGTACTTGTTTTACAATCGCTTCTACATTTGCTTGAGTCATATCCATTTTATCTACCTCCATCTAACGAATGCATAAGCTGTCTGACATTACGCAACGTCTTTGTTTTGTAAATGATTTTGCACTTGTAAGCCCTTCACCAGTACGGCTTGCGATGGTAAATGTACAATATCCTTCGCCGCCAAAACCAAGTGCTGCATACGACGGTGCATTCTTTACTAAAATTGCGGTGTCAATTGCTTTTGCATAAGTTGTAATGTGATCCACATTTTTAGAGTGGATGTGAGCCGAATGACGATTGCCGTGTTCCAGCCATACTGCCTGTTCTACTGCATCTTCGAAATCCTTTGCTCTAACAATACCCAAGATTGGCATCATCAATTCTTCTGCAATCAGTTTATCTTCTTTTTTACCTTCAAAGATGATACATCTGATATTGTCCGGTACCGTTACCCCTATCATGCCAAGTAATGTCTTTGCATCACGACCTACACATTTTCTATTCAGTCCCTTTGGAGTAAGTACAGTTTCTTCCAGTTTTTTCACTTCTTCTGCAGATGCATGATAGCAACCTTGTTCAGAAATCATATAATGCATTAATTCTGATACAACAGAATCAACTGCTACAATTTCTTTTTCAGCGATACATGGTAAGTTGTTATCAAAGGTACAACCATTTACAATGTCTTCTGCTGCTTTTCTGATATCAGCTGTCTCATCAACCAATGCCGGTGGATTACCAGCACCTGCTCCGATACCTCTTCTTCCCGATGATAACACTGCTGTTACTACGCCAGGACCTCCGGTAGCCGCAATCAATTGAATGTCTGGATGAGACATCATAACAGCACTGCTGTCCATGGTTGGCTTGATAACCGTACATGCAATATTATCCGGTCCGCCTGCTTCTAAAGAAGCTTCATTTAACATATTAATTGCAAATTGGGAAGTTTTTACTGCTTGTGGATGTGGATTGAATACAACTGTATTTCCGCCCGCAAGCATTCCCATTGTATTACAGATAACAGTTTCACTTGGATTGGTGCATGGAGTGATAGCTCCAATTACACCGAATGGTCCCATTTCAATCAATGTAAGACCTCTGTCACCTGACCATGCTGTCGTTGTGATATCCTCCGTGCCCGGAGTCTTTTCTGCAACGAGAATGTGTTTTAAAATTTTATGTGGAACGTTACCCATTCCTGTTTCTTCAACACCCATACGTGCCAAAAGTTCTGCATTTTCTTTTGTCTTTTTACGAATGTTGGAGATGATTTGTTCTCTTTGGTCCATTGACATTCTATGTATAACCTTCTGCGCTTTTTTCGCTGCAGCAATGGCTTCATTCATATCAGCAAATACACCTCTTTGTGTTGTGGTTTCTGCATTAAGCTGAAGCTTTGCCATTACTTCCTTCACAATGTCTTGAACCATTTGTTCACTAACAGCCACGAATTACCTCCTCAAACACCTCTTTGCCATAGGATGCCAGCATGGTGTCCTGCTCTGCAGTTCCACCGCTTACTCCTAAGGCTCCGATGATTTTTCCTTCCACTTCCAGTGGTTCGCCTCCGCCGAAGATGACGATTTTACCCTCATTGGTATGTTGGATACCGTATAAAGGCTGTCCTGGCTGTGCTAACTTCGCAAGTTCTGCTGTGGACATCTTAAGTCCTGCTGAAGTAAATGTTTTATTTACCGCAATATCATAACTTGCTATGTAAGCATTATCCATGCAATGGACTGCCACAATTCTACCCGCCTGGTCTGATACTGCAACCACGGCGTTAACACCGACTTCTTTGGCTTTCTGCTCCATTTTCTCAATCAAGGCTTTTGCTATGGATAACGACATCTTGTGCTTCTTACATTTGCACTCATGAGATGCACCATGTCCAGAGTTCATCTCGCGCAGCACTTGCTCTACCGCTTTTGAAATCATCTGTTCGTTCATAGCATGTCCTTTCTTAGAGTCCTAATTGCTCCATAACCTTCTTTGTAATAGAAGAAACTAATTCAGCATCTGCTTTTCCTTCCCCACCGCATGTGCATGAACCGCCACAGCTATGACAGCTTGGTTTACCAGCTTTTGCATTCGGGCAAAGGTTTGCTGGATGTTTTCCTGGGATACCCATTTGTCTTCTGATTTCATATAATCTTTCTACTTGATCCGGAGTGAATTCCTTTGGTCCGCCAAGTTGTCTTGATTTGTACAATAACTCAGCATAGAATTCCAAAGATTCCATCTTGTAGTATGCATTTAAGAGGTCTGGTCCCCATGTCAAAGCACCATGGCTCTCTAACAATACTTGATCAAAGTATGGTAAGTATTCTTCTACTGCATCCGGAATTTCCATTGTAGAAGGTGTACCATATTTTGCTATCGGAACACATCCAAGTGCGATAACTGCTTCTGGCATAATTGGTTGTGTAAGTGGAATACCAGCGATTGCAAATGATGTAGCATAGCTTGGATGAGCATGAACTACAGCACCTACGTCAGGTCTTTTTTCATATACACGCATATGCATCTTGATTTCTGAAGATGGTCTAAATTTACCGTTTGCTTGAATTACGTTACCTTTAGCATCTACTTTACAGATATATTCCGGTGTCATAAATCCTTTACTAACACCTGTTGGTGTACATAAGAATTCATTGTCATTCAGTTTCACTGAGAAATTTCCATCGTTCGCAGCTACCATTCCTCTGTCGTATACTCTGCGACCGATGTCACACATCAATTTTTTGATTTCGAACTCGTTCATTGCCATTTTCGAATTCCTCCTTAAGTTTTTTTGTTGTTTTTGTTGTTTTTTTACTTGTTCTATTGAAATATTAACACATAAAACCACATGAGTCAATATTTATAGATGTTGTTTTTATTGGTTTTCTCTTCCCAAGGCATAATATCGCCCTCTTCTCTGAGATATTCCAATATTTCGGGCACTCCCTCGTTGTTTTTCGAGTTTACAAAGAAAACTTCTTTGCAACCAGCCAACCTCAGCCAGCGTTCTGCCTGCTTCGGATTTCCACCTTCCACATCGATTTTTGTCACAATTCCAATCACCTCTCGGTTCGCCATTACGGTACTACACGGTGGATAAAGTGAATACGGTTCTGTGGACGATAACAAAAGTCCCACAACATCCGCTTCATATGTATAGAGTGCCAATGCATGCCCAAGCCCTTTTGTCTGGGCATATTCACCGGGTGTATCAATAATCACATCCAAGTTATTCACATACTGTGTTTTGTGATACTCGATTTTCTCACCCTTCATTGCCTGCGTCAGCGTGGTCTTTCCCGCCTCGCTTCTTCCCATAAGTACAATCTTTTTCATGGCCTTAAGTCCTTGTGATGTCACATACTTTAAAGCCCATTTTTGATTCTACATAGGCTAGTACTGCTCTTAACGCCGCCTCTGTCTCCGATATGGTTCCTGTTACAATCAGTGTTCCGCTAAAACGGTCTACAAATCCCACATCAATTCCAGCTGCCTTCATGGCTATATCAGCCGCAATAATAGCTGTTTCAGCTGGACTAATTGTCATAATACCAATTGCCGATTTAGAATAATCAACCTTTGGATTCAATCCAAGTTTTACATACAAGTCAGCATCTGGATTTGCAATTAAGTGTGCAATTGTAATTTCTTTTCCTGGAACTAATTCCTGTACAATTCTCTGCATGTCGTTCATCCTTGCTAACCTCCTATTTGGCAATCCAGCTTCGATACACGAAGGACTACTTGTCTTAACGTTTCCATTTTTTCATTTGTTGGCGGAAGCACATCCCCCATAAGGTATTCCCTGCCAAGTCCTTCGTACTTGTCTTGCCCAAGTCTATGATAAGGAAGAAGATGGATTTTCTTGACTCCTTTTAGACCATCGGCGAATTTTGCAATTCCTTCTATCTCATCTGCTCTGTCATTAAAGCCCGGTATCACCGGAACCCTAATAACTAAATTTGTCAAACCGGACTCTGCAATCTTCTTAGCATTCTCCAGCATCAAATCATTAGCTCGTCCTGTAAACTCTTTGTGCTTTGCAGTATTTGTATGCTTGATATCCATCAGGTAAGTATCTAAATAAGGTAATATCTTTTCTATGGTCTCGTATGGTGCACATCCCATACTTTCCATAGCAGTATTAATTCCTCTTTCCTTTGCGGCACGAAGTAAATCTCTAGCAAAATCCGGCTGGCATAAACTTTCACCACCCGATAATGTAAGACCACCGCCCGAACGTCTGTAGTATTGTCTATCTTTTTCCACCGTTTCCATCACTTCTCTCACAGTGACATCTCGACCAATCGTCTTCGGTTTACCATGTACCATCATTGTTTCAATATCATAGTTCTGGGATTCCGGATTGCAACACCAGCGACATCGAAGTACGCATCCTTTTAAAAATACAATTGTGCGAATTCCCGGTCCGTCATGAATGGAATACCTCTGTATATCGAAGATTCTCCCCTTCGTGTTCAAGTAATCCATCCAATCACCATCCTTGCTCAGTACGATTAATAATATCGTCCTGAAGTGATTTTGATAATGTTGTAAACAATGCACTGTATCCGGCTACTCGAACCACCAAGTGTTTATACTGTTCTGGGTTCTTCTGCGCATCTAAAAGTGTTTCTCTGCTGACAACATTAAACTGCATATGGCTTCCCTTTTGGTCAAAGTAAGAACGAATAAGCGCTACGAAGTTTTCCAATCCTTCTCTTCCATTTAATGCGGATGGATGGAATTTCTGGTTAAACAGCGTTCCGTTTGACGCAATGTAATGGTCTAATTTTGAAACAGAATTTGCTGCTGCCGTCGGACCATGTACATCCTTTCCTGCCGATGGAGAAACGCCGTCAGCAACTGGTGTATGTGCCAGCCTTCCATCTGGTGTCGCCCCTGTCTGTGCTCCCAATGGTACATTGGCTGATACTGGGTATAAACCAGCCTGATACATGCCGCCTCTTGGGTTTTTAAATGTTTCCAATGGTCTAGTGTATGTATATGCTACATCTCTCGCGAACGCATCCACCTCCGGAATATCATTTCCAAACTTCGGAACTGCTTCAATCATATCCAGAAGTTTCTGTCCTCGTTCTTTGATTTCCGACGATTCTGAAATTGCTTTTAATTGATTTAATATTGCCGCAATTTCATTTTCACTCACTTCTTTTCCTGTCTCTCTTAACTGGTTAACAATCTGAATGGCAAGTTCTGTCATGCTTGCGGCATCCAAACCTTTACCATAATTAAGTTGTAAAAGCTCCTTATATTCTCCAATAGAGATTTTCTTTTCATCATACACAAGTTTTTTCACTGCATAGAGGGCATCAGCCATATTAGCAACGCCAAATCCTTGTGGACCTGTAAAGTTGTAAACCGCACCACCCTCTTGTACAGTTTTACCCCTCTTGATACAATCATCGACCATACACGATAAATATGGGAGCGGGCATCTCTCCGCATGTGCAACATCAATCGCATTATCAGCATTCACCATTAAGCCGATATTATATTTCATCTGCTCTTTATATGCATGGTAGAATTCATCAAATGTGGTCATGTTTTCTACAACACCGGTTTGAATACTAATTTGCTCACCTTTATCTACACCATTTGAAAATACCAATTCTAACGGTCTGCACATATTAAAAAATGCTGCATCATGCCATCCTTCTGTCTTGCCGGCTTTCTGCGGTTCCACACATCCGATGATATTATATTCTCTTGCATCTTCTAAGGTAAGTCCTCTGCTTACCAATGAAGGAATAATTACTTCATCATTATAATAAGCAGGAAGTCCGATACCGGTACGGGTTAACTCTGCCGCCATAATCAAAAACTCATGTGGACTTCCGTTCCATACGCGAACCGAAAGCGATGGTGCCGGAAGATGCACATGCATAGAAGCTTGAATACACATGAAGGACAGATCATTTGTCACATCAATACCTTCCTTATTCTGTCCGCCAGCAATTAGATTTTGGAATAAACTGTAACCCGCAAACCCTTCTGCCGAAGCGGCATCACGACATTTATTCAAGTCATTGAGTTTTACCCAGATACAATCCATTAGTTCCTGAGCAAATTCTCTCGTAAGTGTTCCCTTATCTATATCCTTCTTGTAATAAGGATACATATACTGGTCAAAACGCCCTGGTGAAATAGAATGTCCGCTTGACTCTATCTGAAGCAGTTGTTGCACAAACCAGAACGACTGGCATGCTTCATAGAAGTTTGTTGCTCCCTTGGCCGGAACCTTGCTGCAGTTCTCAGCAATCTTCAAAAGCTCTGCTTTTCTCTTTGCATCTCTACATTCTAAGGCTTCCTTTTTCGCAAGTTCCGCATAGCGATTTGCATACGCAATAACTGCCTTGCAACTCGTAATCACTGCTTCATAGAAATGAGAACGTCTTACATAATCACCATCACCCACATTGCTTTTTGCCATCTCTGCTTCTACCTCTGCTATGATTCCTTCGTAGCCGATTGCAAGTACTTTTTCGTATTGAACTGTCACATGGCCAACACCATTGTAGAAGTAATTTCCAGGCGTGAAAATGTTATGGTCAATCGCCTTCAGTGTCTCCGGTGCCATATATGCAGTCGCCAAATCACTCGTCGTTTTACCTTTCCAGTATTTATGTACTTCACGCAGTTCTTCTTTTGTCTTCTCTGAGATGTAGAATGGATCAGCACTTCTTGTTGCCAAGGTATCAAATTCCGGTTCTAACCATTCAAACGAAAATTCTGGATAAGTCTGACATCCTCGAGGTGCAATCGTTGTACTACCCACAATTAATTCTTCATCACGAATAATAATCGGAATGTGTTTCAATATGTGTTCAAAGGCTTTTGCACGCCGAATCACAATCGGTTCATTCTCAGTCATTTTGTATGATTCAGTTAGAAGAATCGCCCTAGCCGATTCAATTTCAGGCATCTTTTCATACAAATGTTCAATCAAACGCGGAATTCTATCTGATTTTGAAATACTTTCACTGTTGTAGGTATAAAGTCCCATAACTATTATTTCCCCTTTCTGTTTCAGAATTTATTGAGAATCTCGACAATCTGCAAATATCGCTTCAATATACAGATAATCAGACAAACGATTCAAATATCGCAATGCACACCACATCTAAGTTTCATATGCTTCCACTTTTTCAATATTTATTATCTCCTATATTCTATCACACAATCACAACAAAATCAACACTTTTATTTTTTGTTTTTTGTGGTTTTTGATTGGTTTTCCTGTTGTTTTTATGTTGTTTTTATGTTGTTTTTGTTATTTTACACAAAAACAAGGCGCGCACTTGGTCTCAATTGTGCACGCCTTTGTTTATTTCACTGTTATACTCTCTTTAGAAGTACTTCATTTTCATATTTTTCAATCTCATCATAGTAGTTGTCTGATGCTACACCGCATTGTCTACAGTATTCAGCCCAAACATCACCGATCGGAAGCATCTTGCAGTCTTCCATTGCAACCATCTTGCGCGAAAATTGGTTTGTATCTTGTAACTCTTTTAAGAATGCGCTTGGTGTACAGAGTGCATTTAAAAGTGCTTTTTGCATACTTCTAAATCCAGTTACCCATGCAGAGATACGGTTGATTGATGCATCGAAGAAGTCTAATGCAATATCCACACGGTCGATTGCATCGCAGCGCACGATTTCCTGTGCGATTTCTTTTGTTTCATCATCTAATACTACTACATGGTCTGAATCCCAACGGATTCCGCGGGTTACGTGAAGGGCTACTTCCGGGAAGAAGCACAGTAATGCAGGAATCTTGTCTGATACTACTTCTGTTGGATGATAGTGTCCATTATCCATAAGTGGTAAGCATTTATCTTTGTTTGCTGCTGCATAGCTAAGTGTAAATTCAGCAGAACCTGCTGTAAATGCTTCTACACCGATACCGAATACCTTTGATTCCACACATGGTTTTACTTTTGTGAAATCATATGGCTCAGAAAGGATTGCATCGATAGATTCTTTATAACGCATTCTTGGTCCCATACGGTCTGCAGGAACATCCTTGAATCCGTCGCCTGTCCAGATATTCATAACACATGGGAAACCTGTTTCTTCTGCAAAATATGTAGCGATGCGGATACAAGCTTTTCCGTGTTCAATCCAGAACTTTCTTGTCTCTTCGTCAGGGCTTGAAAGTGTTAGTCCGTCCTTTACCTTTGGATGAGAGAAGAAGGTTGGGTTAAAGTCAAGTCCCATGCCTCTTTCCTTTGCAAATTCAACCCACTTTTGGAAATGCTTTGGTTCTAATTTATCGCGATCTACAAATTCACCATCTTCAAAGATTGCGTAGCAAGCATGTACGTTGATTTTCTTTGCACCTGGCATTAAGCTCATTGCCTTATCCATATCTGCTAATAATTCTTCCGGTGTTCTTGCTTTACCAGGATAGTTACCTGTTGTCTGAATACCACCTGTAAGACCACCATCATGGTCAAACCCGATAACATCATCACCCTGCCAGCAGTGTAATGATACAGGAATTTCTTTACATTTTGCGATCGCTGCGTCTGTGTCTACGCCATATTTTGCATAAATTTCTTTTGCTGATTCATATCTTGTCATTGTCTCATTCTCCTTTTTTAATTTTTATTGTAGTTTTATACTTCATATACCTTAATATCAAATGAATCACGGATACACTCTCTTGCTTCTACAAGGCCTTTCAGTTCCCCCGAATACATCATCTGTACTGCCAGATTTCCAAGTGCTGTTGCCTCTGTAGGGCCTGCATATACTGGTTTCTTACAGTATTTTGCAGTCAACTCATTTAAGTAGCCTGCGTTTGCGCCACCGCCTACTACATGAATTCTGTCGTAGGTTTTTCCTGTTGCTTTCTCTAAGCCCTCAATGGTGTCTGCATAACATTTTGCAAGACTGTTATAAATAACAGATGCAATTTCACCAACGGTTTCAGGAACCTGTTGATTGCTGTTTGCACAGTAGTCTTGCACCGCTTTAATCATGCTCTTCGGCGCCAAGAAGCAGTCATCATAACAATCTACGATAGATGTGATTGTTTCTTTTGAAGCCATTTCACAGATTTCAGCAAAGGATAAATCTTCTGTAAATTCTTTCTTTACAGATTGAATCATCCAAAGTCCCATGATGTTCTTTAGGTAACGGAAACGATAGTCGTAACCACCTTCATTTGTGAAGTTTTCTTCCATACTCTTAAGGGAGCAGTCTGCTTCCATTTTCTCTACGCCGAGAAGTGACCATGTACCTGAACTTATGTAAATTCCATTGTCATCGTTTGTTGGAACCGCAAGTACAGCTGAACCCGTATCATGTGTTGCCGGCAAGATCACTTCACAGTCAAAGCCAACTTCGTCTTGGACTTCTTTTGTAAAGTTTCCAACCTTTGTACCTGGCTTCGTGATTTCACAGAACATCTTTCTGTTGTAACCCAACATGTCAATGAGTTCGTAATCCCAATCCTTTGTTACAGGGTTGAGAAGCTGTCCTGTGGAAGCTTCTGTATATTCATTTACTTTTGCTCCTGTTAATTTGTAGTTGAAATAATCAGGAATAAAGAGTAATGTTTCTGCTGCTTCCATGTGTTCCGGATTGTTCTGTTTTACAGCCATTAATTGGTAAATGGTATTAAAGCTTGCTTTTTGAATACCAGTTCTTTGATAGAGTTCTTTTTCAGGAATGATTTCGTATACTTTCTCATCCATTCCATTGTTACGGTTGTCGCGGTATCCATACGTCTTTCCGAGAATGTTATCATCCTTGTCAAGAAGCACATAGTCAACACCCCATGTGTCGATACCCATGTAAGAAGGGATTTTTCCGATTTCCTTACATTTCTTGAGACCTGTTATAATCTCTCCAAGCAGTCTGTCTACATCCCAGCAAAGCGAACCGTCCACATCATCCATCCCATTCCAGAAACGATAAACTTCTTCTAATACAATTTTACCGTCTACGATTTCTGCAATAATATGACGTCCACTAGATGCACCGATGTCAATTGCTAAATAGTATTTTCCCATTTGCATTACCTCGCTCTTTTTTTAATCTATTATATATTATAACCGTCTTTTTTTGTATAAAAAAGGACGTTATTTACTAAAAATAGCGTCCTTATTTGTCTTTTTGTATCCTGATACGATATTCTTTAGGCGAGACACCATATCTTTCCTTAAATTTTCTATGAAAATAACTGGTATTATCATATCCTACCATCTGAATAATTTCCGCAATAGATACTCTGCTGTTTGTCAGCATGTATGCGGCCTGATTCATACGTTTTGTCTGCACCAGTTCCTTGTAAGTTTTACCAGTCCTCTTCTTAATCTCCCTGCTGAGCCAATAGATATTATAGCCCATCAATTCTGCCAGTTCTGCAAGACTTCCGTCCTTGTAATTGGTCTCTACATAATTAAGAACAGTCACTTCAAACTCCTGATGATATGCTTTCCCGCCGGTTTCAACCTTTTCAATATGATTGATTAAATGTAAAAACAAAAGTCCCATTGTAAGTTGATTACAGCTTCGTTTGTTTATTTGATTATGATGCAATGACCATATCATATTTTCAATCAAGTTCTGAATCGGAAGAACATCTGCCACATGGAAATACAAATATGATGTTCTTCTGCTATCCTCACAAAGACTGCCAACCAGAAAGTCTCTGAGAAGGTTTTCGTCTGCACCAATCATTTCAAACGCAACATCAAGAAACTGTGGCATTATAATAAAATTAATTGCAATGTCATCCACGCCTGCCGGTAGGATTTCCTGTGTCACATTCTGGTTCAAAAATAGCAAATCCCCTTCCTCTAGCACAACCGTGTTGCCGTCAATGATATGCGTGGTAGAACCCTTGCACATATATATCAATTCTATGTAATTGTGGCGATGTTTCGGAAAATGTACGAATCTGGTATGAGTACGCACCTGCAACAATTTACCCTTTTGCAAAAAATGTTCACTGTCAATCACGAGTTCTTTTTTCTTAGTGTAAATTGTTTTATTGATATTTTTTTGCCCATCCAGAATTTTCTGTTCTTCTTCCGTAATCACAGATAATTGTTTTAAAATCTCAGAATTCATAGAAATCCTACTTTCGATTCACAATTTCTTCTGTGAGTGTCATGTATTCCTGCGCACTTCGAGAACTTCTGCGATACGCCATAATCGGCATATTGTTATCCTGTGACCATTCTACACTACTATCCACACGGATAAATGTATCAAAAACATGAATGTCCTCTAGCTCGCGCAGACTTTCAAATGTTTGCTTAAAGTAATTCTTTCGTGTGTCCACTTTTGTTACAACAATTCCCAACACATCCAGCTCTGGCGCCATCTGTTTCACCTGTTCTAAAAACTCAAACATATTTCCTAGCCCAAAGAGGCCCCAAGGTGTAGCCTCAACTGGAATAATCACCTTGTCAGCAGCGCATAGAATATTCATCACCCAGCCTCCCAAAGTCGGTGGCGCGTCAATCAAAATGTAGTCATATTCTTCCGACTCCTTAATACTGCTTAGGCATTTTTTAAGAATAAATTCTCTCTGCCACTTCGTAAATAGTTCATATTCTATGGAACTCATGAGTGTGGATGATGGAATCATGTCCAGATTATCATATGGAGTATGTATGATATAGTTCTTCAGCTCCTTTTGATTGCGAATCGCATGATAAAGGTTGTCTGTTCCTTGTGCAAACTCTAGCACTTCATCATCCGAAAAGAATGACAATGAAAGATTTAACTGCATGTCTCCATCGATTAAT
Source organism: Faecalimonas sp. (assembly GCA_045531155.1). Classification (GTDB taxonomy): domain Bacteria; phylum Bacillota; class Clostridia; order Lachnospirales; family Lachnospiraceae; genus Faecalimonas. The sequence goes on from JAZSDK010000160.1 coordinate 20,894, forward strand.
AACACTTTTTTTCCGAGTTGCGAAAGCCCATAGCCTACATTTGCGCATGTAGTTGATTTTCCACTTCCGCCCTTGTTGTTTGCAAAACAAATCACTTGCGTTTTCATCATATTGTACCTCGACTTTAATATTCTAATCAAATCATATCTATTTTGAGTGCTTTTGTAAATATAATTTGACAAAAAATACAAATCAGGTATATTTACTCTTATGGAGATATTATAATATGAAGAAAAATTTTTTTACTATACAAGAATTATGCATAATCGGTCTTACCACAGCCCTTATCTGTGTCATTGCCCCTTTCTCATTTCCAATGCCATTAGGAGTACCAATGACACTGCAATCCTTTATCATTACTTTAATAGCAATCATACTAGGTGCAAAACGAGGTGCTACCGCAACATTCATTTACATACTTTTAGGTGCATTTGGGTTACCGGTATTCTCCAATTTTACGGGCGGTTGGCAATCTTTAATCGGACCAACAGGTGGATTCATTCTCTCCTTCCCCATTATGGCGTATGTGATAGGTTTAGGTTCCTCTTTGTGGTTTAAAATGATTGCAGGAACCGCAATTAATTTCGCTTGCGGAATCACCATGTTTTGCCTTGTGACAGAAAGCTCCGTCACAGTTGGTTTTACTACTTGTGTTCTACCGTTTATTCCTCTTACAATTATCAAATGGATTCTTGCCTACATCATTGGTATTAATGTAAGGAAAAGAATAAATCAATTATTTCTAGACAGTTGACTGAAAATCGTTTTGATTTTATAATAAAATCATACTATTTATACATGGAAAGGAGACTTTTTATATGGGACGTTTAGATGAAAAAGTTGCTATTATTACAGGAAGTAACTCAGGTGTTGGAGCCGCTACCGCAAAATTATTCGCAAAAGAAGGTGCAAAAGTTGTTATCAGTGCTCGTCGTCTTCCACAACTGGAAGAAGTTGCTGAAGAAATTCGTGCTAATGGTGGAGAAGTGCTTGTTGTACAAACTGATGTATCTAAAGTAGACGATGTAGAAAATCTAGTTGCTAAGACTGTTGAAGCATATGGCAAAATTGATGTATTAGTAAATAATGCAGGAGTTCTCGAGGCTGGACTTAAACCAATCGAATGTTATGAAGATGAAGATTTAGAATGGGTTCTTGGAATCAATACAAAAGGAACTCTTTATTGCACAAGAGCTGTTGTAAAAGAAATGATGAAAAACAATTACGGCTCTATTATTAACTTAGACTCGGTTGCGGGTGCATTCGGAACCGGCGGTGCTGCTTACGCTACTAGTAAGGCTGCTATTATCGGTATGACAAAACACACTGCACTTCGTTTTGCAGGTACAGGAATCCGTTGTAATTCAGTTAACCCAAGTACAATTGCTACACCGATGGCAAAAACTGACCCTGCAACATTAAACCAAGATATGTTCGGACAAATGAGAAAACATATGAACTTGACTGTACCGGTAAGTATGCCGGAAGATATTGCTAACATCTTATTATTCTTAGCAAGTGACGAATCTCGTGCTATTACAGGACAAGTAATTGTATCTGATTTCGGTGCAACGTTATAAAATTGTTACTTGACACATGTCAAGTAGTCGTAATCCTTAATATCAAAAAGTCCTTGAGATTTCTCAAGGACTTTTTTAAGGCGCAGACCGGATTTGAACCGGTGGATACTGGTGTTGCAGACCATTGCCTTACCACTTGGCTACTGCGCCATATATAATTGTATCGTTGTGCATTGCACAATGACTCCTACGGGAATCGAACCCGTGTTACCGCCGTGAAAGGGCGATGTCTTAACCGCTTGACCAAGGAGCCATATTCTTATGAACCACCAGTTAACCAGTGACCTCAACGAAAGTAATAGTAACATATTATCAGCTCTTTGGCAAGAACTTTTTTAATTATTTTTTTGAGCTATTTTTTTAAGTTCTTACCAAAGATTTCTGCAACTAATTACTTTCAACGTCACTTGCAAACTTACAGATAAATGCGTTCGGCAAGTATCTACCTAGACTATTTTTACTAGATGGTTTGCTAATTGTTTTTCCTCTATAATTCATGATAGATGAACTTCCACCATCTAAATTCATGGCTTGATATGCTTTATGTCTAAGCATAATTTCTGCAAGATCATTTACAGTCGCCCCTATACTATGTCCCACTTGGCGTCCATCCACTATAAGCATTAAGAATTCCCCACTCATAGTTTGTCCAACTGCACTTCTTGGTTGAAGACCGTAACCGAATGATCCTTGAACATATTTTGAACCGTCCACTATCAGTGCCGGACTAAATTGAATTCCCCATTTATAATCCGTAATTGTTTGAGCATTATAATTCTCTATATATAATTTATTATCTTCTTTAAATCCAAAAAATTTCATGGATCCTGTTGGATTCCCGTATTCTACACCATTAAGTACCATACTTCCCATGACGGTACCGCCATTTCCCTTAAATTGTTCATCCATAAATCCACTGGCATTTATTGCAACAAGTGCATGGTTGTCTTCAGCAAATTTTGTAATTAAATTTCCGTATGATCCAAGCGATTTTGATTTCGCAACCGTAACTTGCGTCGGATTTTTTATGATTGCCAATAATCCTTTATATTGTTCTCCAGTTACCTCTACAATTAATAGATTGTTTTCACTATCTAATACCTTTATTTTTTCCCCAAAAGTAGTTGTAATATTTATACTGCCATCCAAATTTTCTATCAGCAAATCTTCGTATGTTGAAATTCCTTTGTCAGACATATATGTTTCCAACTTTGTTTTATCTACTTCCCAAAATTGCTCATAAAACTGTTCTTCTTCTGTTTGTTTATTTGGCAAGGTTGTATTAATTACTATCTCTTCTGATTCCCACTTACTTTCCAGGTCATCTTGTATAGCTTGTCCTTCCCTAGCCACTTCCATAACATCGTCTATGATATATCCTGGAATAAATGCAGTTGCCAACCATTGGTGTTTTCCAGTTGTCATAGCTGTTTCTATGTATATTCCTCTCCATTTTTTAATAAATGGAATATTAGAAAATACTGCAGTACAATATACCAAAACCATAAACAGCAGTATTGATACAATGCATATAACGATTTTTTGTTTCTTAGACATCTTTCTTCTCTGGTGTGCCTTATTTTTCTTAGTCATTTTTTCTCCTTTTGTATATCTACTTTTATTATTTAAAATGCACAAAGAGTTTATTCTTGTTAAACAAAAAAGTGTCTTTGACACTTCAACTCCCCTGCCCCTCATTCTTGAGGGGTGGGGGTTTTCTTTTTCCTCGTTTTCCTTCATAATAGTAGTATGAATATCTTACAAAAAATTTTTATTGACCATTATGAAGAAATGATT
>JAZSDK010000030.1:0-7017 GCA_045531155.1 Faecalimonas sp.
GGTCTTCACCAAAGAGATAATGATAAACTTTTAAGCACCTTGAAGCATTTGAGAGATTTGGGAAACACCTTGCTTGTAGTAGAGCATGACGAAGACACCATGCTGGAAGCGGACTATATCGTAGATATTGGTCCTGGCGCAGGTGAGCATGGCGGAGAAGTGGTTGCGGCAGGAACTGCAGAAGAGATTATGGCTTGTGAGAAATCAATCACAGGCGCATACCTAAGTAAAAAGCTGCAGATTCCGGTGCCGGAGGCCCGCAAGGAGCCAAAAGGATGGCTCACTGTTCGCGGGGCTGCAGAAAACAATCTCAAAGACATTGATGTAGAGATTCCGTTGGGAGTGATGACCTGTGTGACAGGTGTATCCGGCTCAGGTAAGAGTTCTCTTGTAAATGAAATCTTATATAAGTCACTTGCCAAGAAATTGAATCGGGCAAGAACCATTCCGGGAAAGCATAAAGGTATCGAAGGTGTGGAACAATTAGATAAGGTGATTAACATTGACCAATCCCCGATTGGAAGAACACCAAGGTCAAACCCTGCTACGTATACGGGCGTGTTTGACATGATTCGTGACTTATTTGCGGCAACACCGGATGCAAAGGCAAAAGGCTACAAAAAAGGTAGATTTAGCTTCAACGTAAAGGGCGGTCGTTGTGAGGCATGCTCCGGCGATGGTATTTTAAAGATTGAAATGCATTTCCTTCCGGATGTGTATGTTCCTTGTGAGGTTTGTGGCGGTAAGCGATATAACCGGGAAACGCTGGAAGTAAAGTACAAGGGCAAGAGTATTTGTGATGTACTGAACATGACAGTGGAAGAAGCCTTGAGTTTCTTTGAAAATGTGCCAAGTATTCGAAGAAAGATAGAAACCTTATATGATGTGGGACTTTCCTACATTCGTTTGGGACAGCCATCCACCACTTTGTCAGGGGGAGAAGCCCAGCGTATTAAGCTGGCAACGGAACTTAGCAGAAGAAGTACGGCGAAAACTATCTATATTCTGGATGAACCGACAACCGGACTTCATTTCGCAGATGTGCATAAGTTAACAGAGATTTTGAGCCGACTGACACAAGATGGCAATACGGTTGTTGTCATTGAACACAACCTGGATGTGATAAAAACAGCAGACTATATTATCGATATTGGACCGGAAGGCGGCGACAAAGGCGGAACTGTGATTGCAAAAGGAACGCCGGAAGAAGTTGCAGAAAATCCGATATCTTATACAGGACACTATATTAAGCGCGAGCTGACTCTTAAGAAAAGTGAAAAAATATAAAAAACTCTTTCCATTTATTAGAAATTCAATTATAATGTTATAGACATTAGACTAGCGAACGAAAGATAATAGAATAGATAAGAGTAGTGAAAGGAGAAATCAGATGTCAGTTACAGATATCGGAATCGATTTAGGAACCGCCAGTGTGTTGGTGTATGTAAAAGGAAAAGGTGTTGTTTTGAAAGAGCCTTCAGTTGTTGCATTTGACAGAGATACGAATGAAATCAAAGCAATTGGGGAAGATGCACGATTGATGCTTGGAAGAACTCCGGGAAACATCGTTGCTATCAGACCTTTAAGACAAGGTGTTATTTCAGATTATACGGTTACAGAAAAGATGATTAAATATTTCGTACAGAAGGCTGTGGGAATCCGTCTTTTCAAGAAACCACGTATTAGCATCTGCGTACCAAGTGGTGTGACAGAAGTAGAAAAGAAAGCAGTTACAGAAGCAGGATTTGCAGCAGGAGCAAGAGACGTGCATTTGATTGAAGAGCCGGTAGCGGCTGCAATTGGTGCAGGCATTGACATTGCAAAACCATGTGGAAATATGATTGTAGATATCGGTGGCGGTACAACAGACGTTGCGGTTATTTCCCTTGGAGGTACAGTAGTCAACACCTCTCTCAAGGTTGCTGGCGATGATTTTGACGAGGCAATTGTGCGTTATATGCGTAAGAAACACAATCTCCTGATTGGTGAACGTACGGCAGAGGATATCAAGATTAAGATTGGTACAACCTATCCATTAGTAGAAGATATGGCTATGGAAGTACGTGGACGTAATCTTGTAACAGGTCTTCCAAAGACAGTTACGGTTACTTCATCAGAAACAGAAGAAGCGCTTCGCGAGACAACCGCACAGATTGTTGAAGCAGTAATTGCAGTATTGGAGAGAACTCCACCGGAATTGTCGGCAGATATTTTGGACCGAGGCATTGTGCTTACAGGTGGCGGTGCATTACTTCGCGGTTTGGAAGAATTGATTGAAGAAAAGACCGGAATTAATACAATGACAGCAGAAGACCCAATGAAGGTCGTTGCCATTGGAACAGGTCAGTTTGTAGAATTCATGGGTAAATAGGTATGTAGGGGCTGTCTTTTAACAAAAGTAGCCCCTTTTGCATATGGCAGAAATACGGAGGGAATGTTTTGGAGACAGTAAAGGGATATGTAGACCACATCGTGTTTCGAAATGAAGATAATGGCTATACCGTATTCCATTTAACAAATGAAGATGGCGAATTAACCTGTGTCGGAACATTTCCGTACATCGGGGAAGGTGAGCTATTACAGGTTTCCGGAGAATACATAACGCACAATGTCTATGGTCTGCAGTTGCAGGTGTCAGACCATGAGATGCTAGAGCCGGAAGATTTGATCTCAATTGAACGGTATTTAGGTTCCGGAGCCATCAAAGGATTGGGCGCCGTGCTGGCAGGGAGAATTGTTCGAAGATTCAAAGGGGATACCTTTCGAATTATCGAAGAAGAGCCGGAAAGGTTGGCAGAAGTCAATGGAATTAGTGAGCGCAAAGCACGCGAGATTGCTGTTCAGGTCTATGAAAAGAAGGACATGCGAAAAGCCATGATTTATCTGCAAAAATATGGAATCACATTAGCTTTGGCAGCAAAGATTTACACACATTATGGGCAGCAGGTGTATCGTGTAATGGAGGAAAATCCGTATCAGATTGCCGACCATGTTCCAGGTGTGGGATTTAAAACAGCAGATGAAATTGCAAGGAGAATCGGCATTCACACGGATTCAGATTATCGAATCCGCAGCGGTATTTTTTACGTCCTTTTGCAGGCATCGGCAGATGGGCATATCTATTTGCCGGAGGCGGAAGTACTTCGCCGAACCAAAGAGCTTTTGGAAATTGAATTAGGTGACCTTTCCAAGTATTTGATGGATTTGGCAATTGAAAGAAAGATTGTTGTAAAGGAAGTGGATGAGGAAAAACGCATCTACTCCGCCCAGTACTATTACATGGAGTTGAATACAGCCAAAATGCTCCATGATTTAAATGTAAAGCATGAGCTCGCAGATGTGGTGATAGAAAAACGTTTGAACCAGATAGAGCAAAATGCCAATTTGGAGTTAGACGATATAAAAAAACAGGCAGTCATTGCTGCGGTGCGAAATGGGGTATTCATTTTAACCGGGGGTCCTGGTACAGGAAAGACCACGACCATTAATGCCATGATTCACTTCTTTGAAAGTGAAGGTATGGATATTTATCTGGCTGCGCCAACCGGCCGTGCGGCAAAACGCATGACAGAAGCTACAGGTTACGAGGCGAGAACCATTCACCGTATGTTAGAGCTTGGTTATGTGCCGGAGGGTGATGACAACCGCATGCATTACGGCAGGAATGAGGAGAACCCGTTAGAGGCAGATGTGATTATTATTGATGAGATGTCCATGGTTGACCTACCTTTAATGAATGTACTTTTGCGGGCTATTGTGGTCGGTACGAAATTAATTCTTGTGGGAGATAAGGACCAGTTACCATCTGTTGGTCCGGGAAGTGTGTTGAAGGATTTGATTGAGTCCCATTGTTTTCCGGTGGTCAAATTGAATAAGATTTTCAGACAGGCGGAAGAGAGTGATATTGTTGTAAATGCCCATAAGATTAACCGAGGGGAAGGGGTAATCTTAGATAACAAGAGCAAGGATTTTTTCTTCCTGAAACGAAATGATGCGAATACCATTATTAGCGTGGTGCTGACGTTGATTCAAAAGAAATTGCCAAAGTATGTGGACGCAGACCCGTTTGATATTCAAGTGTTGACGCCAATGCGCAAGGGCATGTTAGGAGTGGAGCGCTTGAATGCCATTATGCAGCAATATTTGAATCCACCGGATCCGAAAAAAGCGGAAAAGGAATATGGAGACAAGGTATTTCGTGTGGGTGATAAGGTCATGCAGATAAAAAATAATTATCAGCTGGAATGGGAAATTGCCACAAAATATGGATTAGTAGTTGACAATGGCGTGGGCGTTTTCAATGGAGATATTGGTCGAATTACAGAAATCAACAACTATACAGAAACGATGGAAGTTGAGTTTGAAGAAAAGAAAAAGGTGAAATATTCCTTTGAATTACTGGAAGAACTGGAGCTTGCATATGCAGTGACCATTCATAAATCACAGGGAAGTGAATATCCGGCAGTGGTGATTCCTCTTTTACAAGGACCACGACAGCTATATCACCGAAATCTCATTTATACGGCTGTAACAAGAGCCAGAAAATGTGTAACGCTGGTAGGGAGCGATGTCACATTTCAGGAAATGATTTGCAATGTCAATGAACAGAATCGATATACGAGTCTTGCAGAGCAGATCGTGGAATTGCTATAGAGAGTCTAATTGAATTATGAATTTAATTGAGAAATGTTTGGGGATGTTATATCCCCAAACATGTTGTTTTTGTGGGAAAGTAAGTAAAGAACCTATTTGCAAGGAATGTAAGGGTGAAATCGTATATATTGAGGACCCCATTTGTAAAAAATGTGGGAAACCAATTCGGTACGAGGAGAACGAATATTGCAGCGATTGTGAGAGACTCACATTTCATTACGAACAGGGAAGAAGCATTTGGCTTCATACAGGAAAAGTCCGCTGGTCCATTTATCAATTCAAATATTATAATCGCAGGATTTACGGAAAATTCTATGCACAGGAGCTTTTTCGCCTGCATGGTCAGTGGATAAAGAGGAAAGGAATTGATGTCATTATTCCGGTTCCGCTACATAGAAAAAAGCAAAGGGCACGAGGATATAATCAGTCGGAGCTTGTAGCAAGGTATCTAGGGAGGCTATTGGACATACCGGTCAACGAAAGGGCTGTCATTCGTGTGCGAAATACAAAGCCCCAAAAGGAATTAAGCCATAAAGAAAGGCGGAAAAACCTGCAGGATGCATTTCGGATTACCAAACACTGGAAAGGCGAGAAAAATGTGCTTTTGATTGACGATATTTACACCACCGGAAATACCATAGATTCGGTTGCAAAGTTGCTGCGGGAAAAAGGTGTGAATAAAGTGTGGTTTTTGACCATAAGTATTGGACAAGGTTTCTAGAAATGTGTTATACTATAATGTAAATTAGGAGTAGTGTGTATAGAGGTGACGCTTATGCTGAATGAAGAACGAGTGAAACATATGATTAAGCTTGCTGATTATGAAACAAAAGGTGGAAAAGAAGAACAAAAAATCACTTCTTTCTATAAAAAAGATTATATTAGTATGAATATCATGTGGACCATACTGTGGATGACCGTAGCATATGGACTTGTAGTGGCAACAGTATGGCTGGCACTAAGGGATCTTGTAACAGTGGAGCTTACACAGATTCAAGTATTGTCATTAGTGATTTTAATTGCAAGTATATATATTGCGCTTTTTATTACATACATGATTGCGGCAAAAAGATATTATAAAAAGAGACATGCTCGCGCATATCATCGCGTTAAGAAATTCAAAGAAAATCTAATGATCTTAGAGAAAATGTACGAGAAGGAGGACCAAGATGCAGAAATTGTTTGAGATGAAAGGATATCTGACAAAGTATTATGCCAAATATTCCAAAATTGTGGATAAAACAATTCAATTTGTATTGGCATTGTTGACATTTATATTTATTAATCAAAATATTGGATTTTCTGACATTATTGCTAATCCGATTATGACCATCGTGCTGTCTTTGATTTGTATGTTGTTGCCGATGTCCATGATTGTAGTATTGGCTACCATTGTGACTATCGTTCAGGTGGTGACAGTATCAGTTGGCATGGCTATTGTATTTTTGATTTTATTTGTTGTGCTGTATGCGTTTTATTTTCGATTCGCGCCGGGCAAAGCATTGATTTTATTGTTGACGCCAATTGCATTTATGTTTCAGATACCGGTTGTGATTCCGATTGTTTTTGGATTGGTTGGAAGTCCAATCTGTATTCTGCCTATTACTGCAGGTACTGTAATTTATTACACAATTGATTACGTTAAAACCAACGGAAGCTTGTTTACATCGGTTGGAGACATGGATTTATGGACACAGATTGGTACATACGTGCAGGCGATTTTTGCCAATCGTGAAATGTGGTGTGTGATTATTGCGTTTGCGGTGTGTTTGCTCTTGGTGTACAGCGTGAGAAGACTATCTGTTGATTACGCATGGGAAATTGCTATCATTGCCGGTACATTAGGTAACATTAATGTCATGGCATATGGATATATTGTAATGGATATACAACTTTCCTATGTGTCATTGATAGTGGGAAGCTTGGTAGGTATTTTGATTGCATTGCTTTTGAAGTTCCTTGTGTTCTCTGTGGATTATACAAGAACCGAGTATTTGCAGTTTGAAGATGATGAATATTATTACTATGTGAAGGCAGTCCCAAAGGCTGCAGTAGCAATTCCGGAGAAAACCGTAAAACGTATCAATGAACGCCAGAAAACAGGTGTGATTGATTCGGAGCAGGTTGTAGAGCTAGAAAAAATGGCAAAAAATAATGATGATGATTCAGAAATACAGAGAATCATAGATGAAGAATTAAAGAATTAAAAAACCAGATGGAGGTAACAGGATGGGACAGGGTATTCGAAATATTTTGAATACGTATCTAGACGATTGGTATTGGCCGGATATGAGAATCACAGATTTAATCGAGATTCTGATTATTGCATTTTTGGTGTACTATGTCATTAAATGGATTAAAAAT
>JAZSDK010000029.1:0-8457 GCA_045531155.1 Faecalimonas sp.
ACCTACGAAAGAAACAAAGAGGCAGCGGATTTGGAAAGCAAGTATGTAGTTTCTTGCTTGAATACCGGCAAAGTTTGTCTGTTTACGAATACCGGAAGAATGCATCAGGTGAAGGTGTTGGATGTTCCGTTTGGTAAATTCCGTGATAAAGGAACGCCAATCGATAATATGAGTAACTTTAACAGCGCAGAGGAAGAAATTGTATTTATCTGCGATGAAAATCAGTTCCGTATTGCGAAGCTTCTATTCGCCACAAAGAATGGTATTGTTAAGAAGGTTGACGGCAGTGAATTCTTAGTAGCGAAACGTACCATAGCAGCAACCAAGCTGGGTGATGGTGATGAACTTTTAAGCGTACAGATTATCAACGCAAAACAAAGTGTTGTTATCCAGACACAAGGCGGATATTTCTTGCGCTTCCACGGCAGTGAGATTTCAGAAATGAAGAAGACTGCAGCCGGTGTGAGGGGTATCAAACTTCAGAAGAAGGATGTAGTTGAAAATGTATACCTCTTTGAAGAAGGCAAGGAATCAAAGGTAACCTATAAAGACAAAGAACTGACTTTGAACCGACTGAAACAGTCTAGCAGAGGTGGAAGCGGCAATAAGCAGAGAGGATAAGAATGAGACTAAAAAATGTTCTAATAGTGGTAAATGATATCGAAAAATCCAAGAAATTCTACAAGGATCTGTTTGGCTTGGATGTCATCTTAGACCAAGATGGCAATGTGATTCTGACAGAAGGACTTGTTCTTCAAGATGCAAAAGTATGGAAAGATTTTATTCAGAAAGATGTCGTGAAACGCAACAATGCGACTGAGCTATATTTTGAAGAAAAAGATATTGAAGCATTTGCAAAGAAATTGGAAGCCTATGAGGAGTCAATAGAGTATGTGAATCGTCTCATGGAACATTCATGGGGACAGAAGGTAATTCGATTCTATGATTTGGATGGGAATTTAATTGGAGTAGGAACACCAATGTAAGGTAAATTAAAGTGTCATGCCGATATGGTATGACACTTTCTTTATACAATCTTAATGTCAGGTGTTTCTTCTTTATACCTTCTTAAAATTTAATTTTATATAATAGTTATATAAAAGAAGGAGTAATGTGATATGACAGAGCAGATACATAAAAAGAAGCATTTGACATCATTTCAATTTATTATATTAGGCTTTGCGGCAGTTATTTTGGTAGGAACGATGTTGCTGATGTTGCCGGTGGCTACAAAAAGCGGACAATTCACTCCGTTTAACGAAGCATTATTCACCTCAACATCTGCAGTATGTGTAACGGGCTTAGTTGTTCAAGATACAGCAAGTTATTGGTCGGGATTCGGACAGGCTATTATTCTGATACTGATTCAGGTTGGTGGTATGGGGGTTATCACAGTTGCAGCATCGCTGGCGCTTGTATCAGGGCGAAAGATTTCCTTGATGCAGCGAAGCACCATGCAGGAAGCAATCGCTGCGCCAAAGATGGGTGGCATTGTAAGACTTACCGGTTTTGTGATTCGAATTACATTTTCTTTGGAATTGTTAGGTGCAGTTATTATGATGCCGGTACTTATCAAGGATTTTGGTGCAGGAGGAATCTGGATGGCGGTATTCCATTCTATATCGGCATTTTGTAACGCAGGTTTTGATGTTATGGGAACAGTAGATGTTCCATTTGCGTCGCTTACTTCATACATAGGGAATCCAATCATTAACATAACCATTGTTCTGCTGATTGTCATCGGCGGTATTGGATTTTTGACTTGGGATGACATACGTGCGAATAAGTTTCATTTCAAACGATATCGGATGCAGAGTAAAGTGATTTTGGTAACAACCGGTATCTTAATACTGATACCGACATTATATTTATATTTTGTGGAATTTAAAGAACTACCGGGTGGACAACGAATTTTGGCATCGCTGTTTCAGGCTGTGACGCCGAGAACTGCAGGTTTTAATACTGCAGACTTGACATTATTTAGCGGTGCAGGTCAGGCGATTATAATTGTGCTTATGTTAATCGGTGGTTCTCCGGGATCTACGGCGGGCGGTATGAAAACGACTACTGTTGCAGTTCTTTTTGCAAATGCCATGGCAGTGTTCCGTAAGAAAGAAGATGCACATTTCTTTGGACGTAGGATTGAGTACGGTGTAGTGAAAAACGCATCTACTATTTTGATGATGTATTTGACACTATTTGTAAGCGGAGCATTAGTTATTAGTATTGTGGAAAGGATTCCAATGGGAACTTGCCTTTTTGAAACAGCATCTGCGATTGGTACAGTTGGGTTGACACTCGGCATCACATCGCAGTTGGGACTTGTTTCACAGCTTGTTTTAATTACCTTGATGTTTTTGGGACGAGTTGGTGGGTTGACATTAATCTATGCAGCGCTTTCTGGAACAGGCAGAAATCTATCAAAACTGCCACAGGAAAAAATAACAGTTGGTTAGGAGGAACTATATATGAAATCAGTTTTATTAATCGGTCTTGGGAGATTTGGAAAACATATTGCTTTGAATTTAAATCAGTTAGGACATGAGGTGATGGTTGTAGACCATCGAGAAGAACGCGTGAACGACATACTTCCATTTGTCACTAACGCACAGATTGGAGATAGTACCAATGTGGATTTTTTGGAGTCACTTGGAATTCGAAATTTTGATGTATGTATTGTAGCAATTGGAAATAATTTTCAAAGTTCATTAGAAACAACATCTAACTTAAAAGAATTAGGTGCGAAGCTAGTCGTATCAAGAGCAGCTCGTGATGTGCAAGCAAAGTTCTTATTAAGAAATGGAGCCGATGAGGTTGTGTACCCGGAAAAACAGCTTGCAAAATGGACCGCAATTCGATATGCCTCAAATCATATTCGTGATTATGTGGAATTAGATGAATCACATGCTATTTTTGAAGTTACGATTCCTAAGGCATGGCTTGGCATGACAATTGGGCAGATAGACATTCGTAAAAAATATAATATTAATATTATGGCATTAAAAGAAAATGGGAAAATGGATGTAGCAATCACTCCTGATACAATTTTGACAGAGGATACAACAATGCTGGTTTTGGGAGAATATAGGGCGTTACAGAAATGTTTTCATATATAAATGAACTGTATAACAATGACTAGGAGGTGAGCATATGAGAGAAGTACTACTAGTGTTTGTAGTGCTGGTTTTGTTTGGATTCGGTTATATACTGATGGGGAAACTGGACAGGTTTTTATCAGAAAATAGAAAGTGTATAGAAGAAAAAAGTGAGAAAGCAGAGCCTTCTCGCATTATGCTTACCAATAACTTAAGTGATGAGGAGATTTTAAATGAGATAAGACAATTTTGTGGTAATCATGAAAATGCAAAAATTGTTATCTTTGACGATATGGACGCAAAAGACGAAACATGATAAATTATTGCAGTAGGATAAATCATAAGGAGTATGATACGTGATAAGTGAATCAAATCTTATAAAACAAAATGATACAGAACATGTACTTGTTTGTCTTTCAACATCGCCATCAAATGGAAGAATTGTTCAGACAGCAGCCAGAATGGCTAAAGCTTTTAATGCTAGTTTTACTGCACTTTATGTAGAGACAAGAAATACCGAAAAAATGGATGAGGCAGATAGGAACAGATTGGATTATCATATGAAACTGGCAAAACAATTAGGTGCAGATATCAATACCATCTATGGTGATGATGTATCTTATCAGATTGCCGAGTATGCGCGGATTTCGGGTGTGACGAAGATTGTAATTGGAAGAAGCAATATTAAAAAACGTCATATGTTTGGAAAACAGTCATTAACAGAAAAATTAACATTAATTGCACCGCATATAGATATTCATATTATTCCGGATACTACATCAGAGTTAAAATATAGGACAAGAAGAGAAGTGTTTGTGAAACAATTTGTTCCGTCTGTAAAGGATATTATCGTTACTTTTCTGATACTGGCGGTCGCAACAGGAATAGGAAACCTGTTTTTATTGTTTGGTTTTACAGAAACAAATATTATAACAATCTATATCCTTGGTGTACTACTAACATCACTTTTTACGAAAAGCCAGGCGTGCAGTGCCGTTTATTCGCTGGCGAGTGTATTATTGTTTAATTTTTTCTTTACAGAACCAAGATTGACATTGCATGCATATGAACCAGGTTATCCGGTGACATTTGCAGTTATGCTCAGTTCAGCGTTAATTACCGGAACGCTTGCAAATAAACTGAAAGACCATGCAAAACAGTCTGCGCAGTCTGCATTTCGGACAAAAGTCCTGTTTGACACGAATCAACTTTTACAGAAGGCAGAAAATGACAATGACATTTTTAATATTACGGCAAGCCAACTCATGAAATTGCTGGAACGAGATATTATTGTATATCAGGAAGTAGGAGGGAAACTTTCAAAAGGCTCATTATTTCCGGTCACACCAGAAAAGGACAGTAGTCTTTATTTTTCGGAAAAAGAAAAGAAGGTTGCTGACTGGGTATTTGTGAATAAGCATCGAGCAGGTGCTACTACAGATACCTTTCGGGATGCAAAATGTTTATATTTGTCTATTCGAATCAATCAAAAAGTTTTTGGCGTGATTGGAATTCGGGTTGCCGGAAAAGAACTTGATTCTTTTGAAAACAGTGTACTTTTGTCTATTTTAGGTGAATGTGCATTAGCGATTAATAACAGCAGAAATGCAAAAGAAAAGGAACTGGCAGCGGTTTTGGCAAAAAATGAACAGCTTAGGGCAAATCTACTTCGTGCAATTTCGCATGATTTACGTACTCCACTGACATCAATATCCGGAAATGCGAGCAACTTAATCAGTAATTATCAGGAAATGGATGATGAAATGAGAAATAGAATCTTTCATGATATAGATGAGGATTCACAATGGTTGATTGGTCTTGTGGAGAATTTATTGTCAATTACTCGGTTAGAGGAAGGGAGAATGAATTTCCATATGTCTTCTCAATTGATAGACGAAGTGATAGAAGAAGCGATAAGACATATCAATAGAAAAAATGTAAAACATCCTATTTTGGTAGAATGTCAGGATCATATCTTAATGGCAAAAATGGATGTTAAATTGATGATACAGGTGGTGCTTAATTTAATAGATAATGCGATAAAATATACGCCTGAGGGAACCGAAATTAAGATAACTGCAGAGAAAATGGAGAACAGAATTATCGTGAGAGTTGCAGATTTGGGTGAGGGCATTCCTGATGAAATAAAAGAAAAAGTGTTTGAAATGTTTTTTACTGACAAGCATAAAATTGCTGATAGCAGACGGAGTCTGGGTCTTGGACTTTCGCTTTGTAAATCAATTGTAGAGGCACACGGTGGGGAAATAACACTTACAGACAATGTCCCTCACGGAGCAGTTTTTTGTTTTTCACTACCAGCTGATGAGGTGAATATGAATGAATAAGACAATGATTTTAGTTGTAGAGGATGATGCACCTGTACGCAATCTGATTACAACAACATTAAAAACAAATAATTACAAATATATCGTAGCAACAAATGGAGAAAATGCAATTGCGGAGGCATCATCCCATAATCCGGATATCGTTTTACTTGATTTGGGTTTGCCTGATATGGATGGCGTGGAAGTCATTAAACGAATACGTACATGGACAAACACACCGATAATTGTGATTAGTGCCAGAAGTGAAGATTCGGATAAGATCGGAGCACTCGACAGCGGAGCAGATGATTATCTGACAAAACCATTTTCTGTTGAAGAACTATTGGCCCGCTTAAGAGTTACACAACGTCGACTTGCTATGATGCATTCGGATGCAGGTGTTAATAATTCGCATTTTACAAATGGAAGATTAACAATTGATTATGCTGCAGGGTGTACATATTTGGGAGAGCAGGAGCTACATTTGACACCGAGCGAGTATAAAATCTTATGTCTTCTTGCGCAGAACGTAGGTAAAGTGTTAACGCATACCTATATTACGCAAAAATTGTGGGGGAAAAGCATGGAAAATGATATTGCATCCTTGCGAGTATTTATGGCTACCCTGCGAAAGAAAATCGAATCGGAACCAAATTCACCACAGTATATTCAGACACATATAGGCGTAGGATATCGAATGATGAAAATTGAATAGTGCTGTTTTATGCAAGAGTCTGTCCCAATAGGGAGAGGCTCTTTTTGTGTAATCGAAATGCGTTGATTAAATTTAAGAGAATAGGCAATAATTCTTAAGGAATAAAAAAGAAAATTATACAAATTAATTCAGACATTGCATGCTACAATACTTTTCGGAGGTAACTTGCTATGAAGAAACATCTTATTTTAATTGGATATGGTTTTTTGATTCTTGCGTTATTGCTTGGTGTTGGAAATTTGTTTGGAAGTCGAGTGGATTGGCTCGGACAGCACATTGTGTTTCCGGATACATTTAGGCAGGCATTTTGTGAAAGTGGACAGTTGATACCGAATTTTTTATTTGGTATCGGTGGCGGTCAGAATGTATTCAATTTTATATATTATGGCTTTTTGAGTCCGGGAATTTTATTTTCTTACCTTTTACCATTTGTAGATATGACAACGTACATAATAATTTTAAGTATTTTATCTTATTTAGCAAGTGGAATTTTGGTGTACCGATTTTTAAAGCATCACTTTGATGAAACAAAAGCATTTTGGGCTGCGATATTGTTTATGACTTTGCCACCGATGACTTATCATTTTCATCGTCACATTATGTTTGTATGGTATCTGCCGTTTTTTATTCTGGCATTAATGGGAGTGGACAGGTACTTTGAAAAAAAGAAAAGTGGAATGTTTATTCTCAGTGCATTTTGCATGATTTTGACCAATTATTATTTTAGTGTGGGTGGTTTGGTTTTTCTGTTCGTATATGCAGTTTATCGTATGTTGCAGAGAGATCCTTTCGAGTGGAAGAACTTCATGAAACAGGTGGTGGACAGTGTATTTCTATTTCTGATTCCGGTTCTGATGAATGGCTTTGTATTATTGCCAACGGCATATACCTTGTTTGCAAACGGGAGAACATCGACAGAAACGGAGACACTGACAAACCTTATTATCCCGTCTTATGAAGAACTGTTCTACAGTCCATACAGTATGGGAATTACTGCGATTATGCTGATTGTAGTGATTGGAAATTTAACATGCAAGAACAAAAAGAAAGGTGAATTGTTTCTAAATGTTTTTGCTGTATTTGTACTTGTTTGTCCTTTGTTTATGTATGCGTTAAACGGAATGCTCTACGCAAGGGGCAAGGTGCTTATCGCATTTTCTGTGTTATTCATGTATCTATTTTGTCAGTTTTTGGGGCATGTTCAGAAAAACGAAATCAATCTAAAGCCTACATTTTTATTTGCAGCTATATTTGTTGTGGTGTTTTGTATTTTCCGCCGTGATAATTGGGAGATTGGTCTCTGTCTTTTGGGTGAACTAGGTATTCTTTGGTGTTTTCGTAAAGGTCAACGGGTGTGGTATATTTGCCCTGTTATCATTGCATTTATAACCACATGCATGGTTCATACAAGTGAAGATTTTGTGTCGTTTGAGTATTATAAAGAAATGTACCATGATGAGATTACGGAACTTATGGAACATACAGAAGGGAATTTTTATCGTTCCCATGTCATGTACAGGGAAAAGGATACGGCAAACAGAGTATATGGCGAGAAATTTCATGGAAGCGCAGTTTATTCTTCGACAGCAAATCCGCTTTATCAGGAATTTTATGAAACCTATATGGGAAATAACGAAATGTATCGAAATTGTTTTATTACAGCAGGAGCCAGAAATGAACTTTTTTACAGTTTCATGGGAACGAAATATATTATCAGTGAAAAGGACCCTGGATTGTATTACAAGCAGATAGAAGAAGGGAAACATCTAAACCTATATGAGAACAAATATGCCTATCCAGTAGTATATAAAAGTCAGAATATAATGAGTGAAGACCAATTCAACAATACAAAATTCCCATACACCAGCGAATATCTTATGACACATACAATTGTAAAAGATGGGGCGCAGACAGATTATAAATCGGTTTTGAATCCTTGTGACGTGTCGGAACAATATGCATTTATTCAGAAGAAGACGGAGAATTATACAATTAAGTTAGGGGAAGAGTATCGAAATCAGTTGTTATACCTGACATTCGATATCATGAATGAAGGGGAGTATCTCAATAGCAAAGACATCAGTATTACAATTAATGGTGTGAAAAATAAATTAACTGCAAAAAACGCAATGTATTACAACGGTAATACAAAATTTGACTTTGTTATTCCAATGGAAGATACAACGGAATTAAGGATTGAGATTACAAAGGGTAAATATGATATCCAGAATCTTAAAATGTACACTTCCGAGATGATTTGTTCCAAATATGAGGAAGTAGATGATTTGAAGATTGATGAAGGGAAGGGCATCATTTCTTGCAC
>JAZSDK010000017.1:0-18640 GCA_045531155.1 Faecalimonas sp.
CTAATGTGTTTAATTTCTTCAACTCTTTGTAAGAATCTACAAACTGTCTTTTTAACATAAAAAAATACCTCCTTTGCAGTAGTCTCGAAGCCACGCATAGCAGGTAAACTATGTGCAGCAGCGGGATGCAGAATATATACCGCAAGCAATTGCTTTTCGTCCATCTGGCAACTCCCCGTCCAGATGACACTTAACGCATACATTCTTACTCTGCTCTTCTTTTGTTTTTTTCTTTGGATTGTACCACATTACTCCAGCTCGGTCAATCCACAATCGCAATTCGCATCATATTGCTCATGCCCTCGCGCGCATTTATTGCATTGGCAGAAGGAATTCCCGCTGTCACAACAACGATATCTCCTGTTTCTACAAAACCTTTCATACTGGCCAGATTAATTGCTTCTTCACAGATCTCATCGGTTGTGTTATATGGAAGAGATTTGACTGGATATACCCCTCTGTATATCTGCATTCTGCGAAGTGTTTCTTCATTTGGCGAAACACCCACAACCATAGCCTCCGGTCTGAATTTTGATACCACACGGGCTGTCGCACCGGAAGCAGTTGGCGTAATAATACATTTTGCATTCAAACTTGCCGCCGTAGCAACGGAAGAATACCCAATTGCACTGGAAATATTTTTCTTGCAATTCTCCTGTGCCTTTGAAAGCAATGACTCATAATCCAAATGACTTTCTGTATTTTTTACAATCTCCGCCATCATTTGCAGCGCCTCTACCGGATACTTTCCTTGCGCCGTTTCGCCTGATAGCATGACTGCATCGGTTCCATCATACACCGCATTAGCAACGTCTGTCACCTCTGCTCTGGTCGGACGTGGATTTCGAATCATGGAATCCAACATCTGTGTTGCAGTAATAACCGGTTTATAGTTTTCATTACATTTTTGGATAATCCATTTTTGTAAATATGGCACCTCATGGGCTGGTATCTCCACACCCAAGTCACCACGTGCTACCATGATACCGTCTGCACAATGCAGTATTTCATCAATGTTTTTAATTCCTTCTGCATTCTCAATCTTTGCTATAATCGGAATGTAAGGTGCATGACACTCCTTCAAAAGCGCCTTGATTTCCAAAATGCCTTCTGCAGAACGTACGAAGGATGCTGCAATAAAATCAACGCCCTGTTCCACACCAAACATAATGTCTTCTCTATCTTTTTCGGTCAATGCAGGAAGTCTGACAGGTACATTTGGAACATTCACTCCTTTTCGCTGGCCTAATTCGCCGCCATTGATAACACGACAAACAATATCTGTTCCGATAATCTTCTTCACTTCCAACTCAATCAAACCGTCATCAATCAAAATCTTTTTCCCGATTTCCACATCTTCAGCCAGACCATCATAAGTAATAGAAACCTTAGTTTCATCACCTACAAGTTGTTCTGTTGTAAGTGTAAATGTCTGGCCAGCCTCCAGCATTACCTTTTGTCCATCCTTTAAAAGTCCGGTCCTTATTTCCGGACCCTTGGTATCTAACAAAATAGCAACCGGAACGCCAGCTTCTTCGCGAACAGACTTTAACATATCCATTCGCTCTTTTTGTTCTTTATGGTCTCCATGCGAAAAGTTAAAACGCGCAATGTCCATCCCGTTTTTAACTAGTTTTTCCATTAAGCTTCTATCATTTGTATTCGGTCCCATTGTACAGATTATTTTCGTTTTTTTCATATGGAATACTCCTTTATCTTTATTTTACATGTTCATGTGTAAACAAATGGTCCTGGCAATATTCATAGTTGCCATTACATTTCGAGCAATATCTAAATTCTAAATTTTCATCATCTAATTCTGTGCGACCACACACATGGCAGCGGTGTTTTGCTCCGTTTGTATACTGAGCCTCTTGTCTGCCCTGCTGTACTTCCTTACGGTAGGTCTGTTTTCTCTTAATCTCCTTTGGCGAAAATCTCTTCATATTTCTCGTCATCAAGAAAAATACCAAGAAATTCAAGATGGATACAAACGCTTCCAATGCATTTGCTTTAAAAAACAGCCCATATATAGCTGGCATACCTTCTTTCAATGGTAAAAATGCCTGTAAGATAGTATAGCCAAAATAAGCCGCATCAATCCATGCAAGCCATTTTACCTTGATTGGAATGAGCCCCATCAGATAAAATTGCTGATTTGGATAAATAGCCGCATATGCAAAAAACAGGGACATGTTTAAATAGTATGTTCCCATAGGCAACGAAACTTTAAACAGGGCATATGCGAGTAAAGCTCCGATAATATGGAATATCACACCCATAAAATAATATAAATTAAAGCGAAAACTTCCCCATACGAACTCAAGCTGACGTCCAATCATATAATACAAATACAATGTAAAAACCACGAACAGCAGATTCGTCGCCGGTGGCTGTATGATAAATGTCACCAGTCTCCAAATCTGTCCTCTCAAAACAGCCGACATATCCAAAGATAGATAATTGTAATAAAATTCCGGTGCAATTAAATCAAAAATAAATCCAACCACATACAGAATCACTACATAAAACATCAGATTTGGAATCGCATACTTGCCATATTTTCGTTCTAATTTATTTAACCATTTCATTGATATGTCTCCCTTCTAATCAACTAACGTTATCATATTGTATCGTTGTTATCATTCATTTGTCAATTTCCCATGTCATTGTTTATAGATTTTTAATCATCATCAATCCTGTCAGAATAATTAAAAATGCCATGTTAAATATGGTGAATATCTTTATGTAATATCTGGTCTTCTCCGGATTGTGACTGGTATATTCTCGAAACGTAATCAAACTTGCAAGTGATGCGATCAATGTTCCTACTCCACCAATATTCACACCCAATAATAACTCTGCATAATTATCTGTAAATTGGGACAGTAAAATCGCTGACGGCACATTGCTAATAAACTGACAGGACAAAACACTGATTAGCAGAGTGCTTTTTTCAAGCAACATGGAAAATATATTCCTTACAACTTCTATTCTTGCCATGTTCCCTGAAAAGATAAAGAAAAACACAAAAGTAAACAACAGTCCATAGTCTACCATTTTAAGTGCTTCTATATCCATGGCAATAAGTACGGTAGGAATCACAATCAACCCAATCCAATATGGAATCCCACGAAAAACAATTGCAATAGACAATGCAAATAATAACAAATATATGACAGTTTTTACAGGTTCTACCACAAATTGTTTGTCGTCCAACTCCAGCGGTTCTGGTTTCACAAATGCAATACAGCAAATGGTAATAAGCAAAACTGCTATTACAAACGGCGGAGCCATAATTTTCATAAACTCTAGATTTGGAATCTGGAATTTCGTATATAAATATAAATTCTGCGGATTTCCAAAAGGAGTCAGCATACCACCAAGATTCGCCGCAATGTTCTGCATAACAAATAGGAACGCCATGTATTGTTCTTTTCCTGTCTTTTTCACCACCAGATATCCCAAGGGAAGAAAGGTCATCAGTGCCATGTCATTTGCAATCAGCATAGAACCTATAAATGTAATATATACCAATGCCAGCACACTCATCCTTGCATTTCTGAATAATTGTACAATCTTACGTGCCAGCATATAAAAGAAATTCACATTTTTGAGCGCACACACCACTGCAAGCACGCAGAACAAACAAGTTAAAGTCTTCAAATCAAAATAGTCGAGATATTCCTTATCAGGCGGCACAATGATGCACGTAAAGACCGCCGCCAAAAATGCAATGCAGGTAACTGTATTCTGTTTTATAAATAATTTCACTGCTTTCATTTGTCTGTTTTCCTTTTCCTGCCCTACTACATCAGTCATTTCCGTGTTTGTTGTCACCCACAAAAAACCCTTGGAGTCCTAAACTCCAAGGATTTCAATATACTTCTTATTTCACCAACAGAGATGTACCTGACATTTCTTTTGGCTGTTCCATACCCATTAATTCGATTAAAGTTGGAGCAATGTCTGCCAAACATCCGCCTTCTTTTAAAGTATATGCAGGGTCTGCATTTACTAAGATAAATGGCACCGGATTTGTTGTATGTGCTGTAAATGGAGCACCTGTTTCGTAGTCTAAAAGTTGCTCTGCATTACCATGGTCAGCACAAATAAACATCTGACCGTTTACTTCTTTCACAGCTTCAACTGCTCTTCCCACACATTCATCAACTGCTTCAACTGCTTTGATTGCAGCTTCTTCTACACCTGTATGTCCAACCATATCAGGGTTAGCAAAGTTGATGATGATAACATCATATTTGTCAGATTTGATTGCTTCTACTAATTTATCACAAACCTCGTAAGCACTCATCTCCGGTTGTAAATCGTAGGTTGCAACCTTTGGTGATTTTACAAGAATTCTGTCTTCGCCTTCGTTTGGTTCTTCCACGCCACCGTTAAAGAAGAATGTTACGTGAGCATATTTCTCTGTCTCAGCAATTCTTGCTTGTTTTAAACCATTTGCTGCTAAGAACTCACCAAATGTATTGGTAATTTCTGTCTTACGGAAAGCAACATCTTTATTTTCAATTGTAACATCATATTCTGTAAAGCATACATAAGTTGTCTTTACTCTTTCTCCTCTGTCAAAGCCTGCGAATTCATCATCACAGAATACTCTTGTGATTTCTCTTGCTCTGTCAGGTCTGAAGTTGAAGAAAATGATAGAGTCGTTGTCTTTAATCGTAGCAACCGGTTTGCCATCTTTCATAATGACTGTTGGAAGAACAAATTCGTCGGTCTTATCATTGTCATAAGACTCTTGAATCGCACATGGTCCACAGCATCCTGTTTCACCTTCACCTTTTACCATTGCATTGTATGCCAATTCTACACGGTCCCAACGGTTATCACGGTCCATAGCGTAGTAACGTCCCATAACTGTTGCAACTTCACCTACGCCAATTTCAGCCATTTTATCAACTAATTCTTGTACAAAATCTTTTCCTGATGCCGGAGGTGTATCTCTTCCATCTAAGAAACAGTGCACATATACTTTTTCAATACCTTGTCTTTTTGCAAGTTCAAGAAGTCCGTAAATATGTGTGTTATGGCTGTGAACTCCACCGTCTGATACTAAACCAAACATATGAAGTGCGGAATCATTTTTCTTTACATTTTCACACGCAGCTAATAAAGCTTCATTTTCAAAGAAATCACCATCTTGAATTGATTTAGTAATCTTTGTCAAGTCTTGATATACAATGCGTCCTGCACCCATATTCAAATGTCCTACTTCTGAGTTACCCATTTGTCCGTCAGGAAGTCCTACTGACATCCCACTTGCATTACCATGTACAAATGGACATTCAGCCATTAATTTATCCATCACAGGTGTCTTCGCTTCGCATACTGCGTTTGCTTCACACTTGTCATTTAATCCATAACCATCGAGAATCATTAAAACTGTTGGTTTTTTACTCATTTCTTCTTCTCCTTTTTATCTTTAAATTATTCTTTTCGTAATTCACCCAATATATTTTACATGATTTTAGATGTAGTTGCAAGATTAATACACAAAAAAAGACAAAAGGCTACGAATAACCTTTTGTCCTTTGTATTGTACATAATTTCAGGCTTATTTGTAATTTACGATTTTACCAAAATCTGGTTTCAATGCTGCACCACCAACAAGACCTCCATCGATGTCTGGTTGAGCAAATAACTCTGGAGCGCTAGCTGCTGAAACAGATCCGCCGTATTGAATACGGATTGCTTCTGCTGTTGCTTCGTCATAGATTTCTCCGATACAAGCACGGATAGCTGCACAAACTTCTTGAGCTTGCTCTGTTGTAGCTACTTTACCTGTTCCGATTGCCCAGATTGGTTCGTAAGCGATAACTGCTGTCTTTGCTTGATCAGCTGTTACGTCTAAGAAAGCAATTTTGATTTGTTGACGGATGAAATCAATTGTAACACCTTGTTCTCTTTGTGTTAATGTTTCACCACAGCAAACGATTGGTGTAATACCATGTTCAAATGCTTTTTTCACTTTTTTGTTTACTGTTTCATCTGTTTCAGCGAAGTATTCTCTTCTTTCTGAATGTCCGATAATAACATATTTAACTCCTACGTCTGTAAGCATGTTAGGAGCGATTTCTCCTGTGTATGCTCCGCTTTCTTCGTAGTACATATTTTCAGCACCGATGCAGATGTTACTTCCTTTAGCTGCTTCCATAGCTGGGATAATGCAAATTGCAGGTACGCAGAATACTACGTCAGCATCTTCTGTTGCTACTAATGGTTTTAATTCATTAATTAATTCTACTGCCTGGCTTGGAGTTTTGTTCATTTTCCAGTTACCAGCGATAATTTTTCTTCTTGCCATGTTCTTAACCTCTTATAATTTTTTGTTTATGTATGTTCTCCTCCCTAGAGCTCATCTGTCGCCTTTGGCTCGGATTCGCTAAGTACGGAGAACTAAGTTCGCACTAAGATTCAATCTACGCTTGCGCTTGATTTCATCAAGTGCTTACTTATCATTTGCTGCTGCTACACCTGGTAATTCTTTTCCTTCTAAGAATTCAAGTGAAGCTCCACCACCTGTAGAGATGTGTGTCATCTTGTCGCCATATCCTAATTGGTTAACAGCTGCTGCTGAATCACCACCACCGATGATTGTAACAGCGTCTGTTTCAGCTAATGCTTTTGCTACTGCTTCTGTACCAGCTGCGAAGTTTGGCATTTCGAAACATCCCATTGGTCCGTTCCATACAACTGTCTTAGCTGTTTTAACTGTTTCAGCATAAAGAGCTGCTGTCTTAGGTCCGATATCAAGACCTTCCCAACCATCCGGAATTGCACCTGTTCCTACGATTTGAGTATTTGCATCGTTAGAGAAGTCATCAGCGATTACGTTATCAATTGGAAGTAATAATTTTACACCTTTTTCTTCTGCTTTTTTAAGCATGTTCAGAGCATATTCGCAGTAATCTTCTTCTAACAAAGAGTTACCAACGTTTCCGCCTAATGCTTTTGCAAATGTGTAAGCCATACCACCTCCGATGATAAGTGTATCAACTTTTTCAAGTAAGTTTTCGATTACAGAAATCTTGCTTGATACTTTTGAACCACCTAAGATAGCTACGAATGGTCTTTCTGGATTGTTAACTGCGTTTCCTAAAAAATCAATTTCTTTTTGCATTAAGTAACCAACTGCTGCTGTGTCAACATATTCTGTAACACCAACGTTTGAACAGTGAGCTCTGTGCGCTGTACCAAATGCATCGTTTACAAATACATCACATAAAGAAGCTAATTCTTTGCTGAATTCTTCACCATTCTTTGTTTCTTCTTTTCTATAACGTGTATTTTCAAGAAGAACAACTTCTCCATCGTTCATAGCTGCAACTGCTGCTTTTGCGTTTTCACCCACAACTGTAGCGTCTGCTGCAAATTTTACTTCTTGTCCTAATAATTCAGATAATCTAGCTGCTACCGGCGCTAATGATAATTCTGGTTTTGGTTCTCCCTTTGGTTTACCCATGTGTGAGCAAAGGATAACTTTTCCACCATCTGCAATTAATTTTTTGATTGTTGGTAGAGCTGCTACAAGACGGTTTTCGTCTGTAATTTTCCCATCAACCATTGGTACGTTAAAGTCACATCTTACAAGAACTTTAAGACCTTTTACATTGATATCATCTACTGATTTTTTGTTAAGCATTGTATATGCCTCCTTTATTTTAGCCGCTGGGTATAAAAAGACATTTCATCTACTCCAATACCCAGAAACCTTATTTTTTTACTTGAAAAGTTTCATTTTAGGCGACTACTTTCTATAATTTGGTTTGAACAGAGCACAAATACCCACAATTATGAAAAATACTGGGTATTTATAGTATATAAACTCTGTTTTATAGAAACTAGACTACTATTTTGCTTGTTTTGAAAGTGTTTTTGATGGAATATGGGTATTTGTCCCTCGAAATAGCCATTTTATACCCACTACTCTCATGACTGTGTCTCTCATACCATATTCTATCGAAAAAGAGGTCCGGTCCTAATCGACCGGACCCTTTAGGTCATAATAATATTCAAATATTAAGCTAATTCAGCAAAGTATTTGATTGTTCTAACCATTTGGCTTACGTATGAGTTTTCGTTGTCATACCAAGATACTACTTGAACTTGAGTTGTTCCGTTGTCTAATGGAAGTACCATTGTTTGTGTAGCATCGAATAATGAACCATATCTCATACCAACGATATCGCTAGATACGATTTCATCTGTGTTGTAACCGAATGATTCTGTAGATGCTGCTTTCATTGCTGCATTGATTTCATCAACTGTTACTTTTCCTTCTACAACTGCTGTTAAGATTGTTGTAGAACCTGTTGGTGTAGGAATACGTTGAGCAGCACCGATTAATTTTGCGTTCAATTCCGGAATTACAAGACCGATAGCTTTAGCTGCACCTGTGCTGTTTGGTACGATATTGCATGCTGCTGCACGAGAACGTCTCTTGTCACCTTTTCTTTGTGGTCCGTCAAGTACCATTTGGTCACCTGTGTAAGCGTGGATTGTACACATGATACCAGATTTGATTGCTGCTAATTTGTTTAATGCGTCAGCCATTGGTGCTAAACAGTTTGTTGTACATGAAGCTGCTGAGATAACTGTATCTTCTGCTTTCAATGTTTCGTGGTTTACGTTGTAAACGATTGTTGGAAGGTCGTTTCCAGCTGGAGCTGAGATAACAACTTTCTTAGCGCCTGCTGTGATGTGAGCAGATGCTTTTTCTTTTGATGTATAGAATCCTGTACATTCTAATACTACGTCTACACCGATTTCTCCCCATGGAAGTTCAGCTGCATTAGCTTTTGCATAGATTTTGATTTCTTTTCCATCAACGATGATAGAATCTTCTGTTGCTGAAACTTTATCACAAAGTTCATATCTACCTTGTGATGAGTCGTATTTTAATAAATGTGCTAACATTTCTGGAGATGTTAAGTCGTTGATTGCAACTACTTCATATCCTTCTGCTCCAAACATTTGTCTGAATGCAAGACGTCCAATACGTCCGAAACCATTAATCGCTACTTTTACTGCCATGATTAATTTCCTCCTAGATTTAAAAATTTAATTATCTATGGTGAATACTCTTTAACTTTGTTAAAGAATAATCAACTCCATATAAGATTGTACTAAACTTGGTACAAAATTTCAAGTGCTTTTTCATTTTTATGAAAGTGCACAAAAATATGGCTTTCTTTCCCTGAATTCTGTGTAATATTGAAAACCGCAGACCTCTAAATAGTCTTTTACCTTGTGAAAATCATACGCCACATGTTCTGGCTTATGTCCGTCTGAACCAATCGTAATCATTTCTCCACCCAATTCCTTATATCTTTTCAAAACATCTTGGTGAGGATGAGCAAAAGGAAGACCGTATTTCCATCCTGCCGTATTAAGTTCCAATGCTTTTCCATTATGAATCAGATATTTTAAAATCTCGTCCAAATAGTCTGAATACCGCGCATACGAATATTCTTTGTCCTGATATTTCCCATAACGCACAACATAATCAATATGTCCAAGGGAATCGTAATCTGTAACATTACGCATACTTTCCAACATCAGTTCAAATGCCCTGCGATACCCTTCCTCGTCTGTCTTGTTTAGAAAACATTTCCCATAATATGGGTCTTCCCCATCCATTATGTGAAGTGAACCGATTATAAAATCAAACGGATATTTATTTGCCAATTCTTTGGCAAATCCTCCAAACTCCGGTTGCAATCCAAACTCCATGCCTATGAGAATCTCAATTTTGTCACGATACTTTTCCTGTAGCATCTGCAATGTAGGAATATATCTTTCAAAATCAATTTCAAATCCCTGTTCTGTGAAATTGATATCGTGATGATCTGTAATACAGATTGTTTTTAGCCCTCTTTGAATAGACTCCTGTATCATTTCCTCCGGTGAGCTTTGAGAATCCTTCGAAAAATTTGTATGCATATGAAAATCTGATTTCATCTTATTTATCTCCTATAATTGTTCCGCCGCCAATCACATAATCCCCATCGTAAAAGACAACTGCCTGTCCCGGTGTGATTGCCCTCTGTGCCTCCTCAAAGGTACAAAGAACTTCATCCTCTCCCGTCTTTTCTATGGTGCACCATGCTCCCTTATGATTATAGCGAATCTTTGCAAATACACGCATTGGTTCATTTAAATCCGGAATGGACATAAAATTAAGCTTGTTTGCTCTGACATAATTCGACATGGAATCTTCATTAGTACCAATTACTACTTCATTGGTCTCCGGTCTGATTTCAATAACAAAGGCTGGATACCCCAAAGCAAGTCCTAGACCTTTTCTCTGTCCCACTGTATAATGGGTAATTCCTCTATGTCTTCCTAGCACCTTTCCATCAAGTGTCACGAAATTTCCGGTAGGAAGTTCCGTGTCTAATGTTTTTTCTATGAAGCCTGCATAATCGCCATCCGGCACAAAGCAGATATCCTGACTGTCCGGCTTATTTGCTACCCTCAGATTAATCTTTTCTGCCATCTCCCGCACTTCGTCTTTGGAATATTCCCCAACCGGCATCAGTGTCCTTGCAAGCTGTTCCTGTGTCAGATTATAGAGTGCATAGGTCTGATCTTTTGCAAGTGTAGCGGAACGTTTCAGTGAGTATCTGCCGTTTGGAAGCTCCTCAATTCTCGCATAGTGACCGGTTGCAATATAGTCTGCTCCAATGTCCATGCTTCTTTTCAAAAGGGACTCCCATTTCACAAAACGATTGCACGCGATACAAGGATTTGGCGTTCTACCATGCAAATATTCATCAATAAAATAATCGATAACATTTTCTTTGAACTCTCTTTTAAAGTTCATTACATAGTAAGGAATGTCCAATGCTGCTGCCACACGTCTGGCATCATCTACCGCAGACAATCCACAGCATCCGCCATTTTCTTCTTCCACAGCGCGTTCCTCATCCTGCCATATCTGCATGGTGACTCCGATAACATCATAGCCCTGCTCTTTCAAAAGGTATGCTGCAACAGAGGAATCGACACCTCCCGACATACCCACAACTACTTTTTTAGTATTCTTCACTTTCTTCTTCCTCGTCTTCATGAATGTCAGATTTTGGTTTTTCCAAACCTTCAATCTGAAGTCCATTCTTTTCTGCATAATCCCAAAGTGCAGCATGAATTGCTTCTTCTGCCAAAAGTGAGCAATGTACCTTCACCGGTGGAAGTCCGTCTAACGCTTCCATAACTGCCTTGTTTGTCACTTTTAATGCTTCGTAGATTGTTTTTCCTTTCACTAATTCTGTGGCCATACTGCTGGTTGCAACAGCCGCTCCACATCCAAAAGTTTTGAATTTTACATCTTGAATAATCTGGTTTTCATCGATATCAAGGTAGATTCTCATGATATCTCCACATTTCGCATTTCCTACTGTACCTACACCACTTGCATTTTCGATTTCTCCTACGTTTCTAGGATTTTGAAAATGGTCCATTACTTTTTCTGTATACATAATTCTTGTCCTTACCTTTCTTCTTATTTTTGATTTTTCTTTACGAAATCCTCATATAATGGTGACATATTTCTTAAGTTTGACACAATCTCTTTCAGACTGTCGACTACGTAATCAATGTCCTCCTTCGTGGTTTCCTCACTCAGTGTCAAACGAAGGGAACCGTGCGCAATTTCATGTGGTAATCCAATTGCAAGCAGTACATGGGATGGATCTAATGAACCCGAAGTACATGCAGAGCCACTGGATGCACAGATTCCTTTCATATCTAACATAATCAACAATGATTCTCCCTCAATAAAACGGAAACTGAAGTTCGCGTTGTTCGGAAGTCGTTTTTGCGGATGTCCATTCAATCTGGTATATGGAATTTCTTCCAGCACACGACTGATAAGATAGTCACGAAGTTCCGCTTCCTTCGCAGTGCGTTCTGCCATGGTTTGGACTGCCCTCGCAGTTGCTGCACCCATACCTACAATGCCCGGCACATTTTCCGTACCTGCGCGGCGTTTTCTTTCCTGTCCGCCGCCATGCACAAAGGAGCGGATTTTTACACCCTTGCGAATATATAGAAAGCCAATTCCCTTTGGCCCATTCAACTTATGACCGCTTGCACTTAGCATATCAATGTGACACTCATCTACATTAATTGGCACTTGTCCAAATGCCTGCACGGCATCCGTATGAAATAAAATTCCATGTTCCTTTGCAATTTCACCAATCTCTTTAATCGGCTCTATTGTACCGATCTCATTATTTGCAAACATGATGGAAATCAAAATGGTTGTCGACCGGATTGCCGCTCTCAAGTCCTCTAATTTCACCAAACCATTCTCATCCACATCCAGATATGTCACTTCAAACCCTTCTTTCTCCAGATACTCACAAGTATGAAGAATCGCATGATGTTCAATCTTTGTTGTAATGATATGATTTCCTTTACTTTTATACGCCTCTGCCGTTGCCTTTAATGACCAGTTGTCGGATTCGGAACCACCTGCCGTAAAATAGATTTCATTGGCATTTGCCCCCAGCGCCTCTGCAATGATTTCACGTTGTTTTGTGATTGTTTCTTTATTTTGGGCAGCAAAGCTATACACACTGGATGGATTGCCGTAATGCTCAGTAAAGTATGGAAGCATCGCTTCCACAACCTCCGGTGCTGTCTTTGTTGTTGCTGCATTATCTAAATATATGAATTTGCTCATGTCAGTTCCCCCCTTACTTGTTACACTTCATCTGTCCCGTCGGAGTTATATTTTGCACAGACTTACTCTCTTCTACAAGCTGTTTTAAACTAATTTCATTCACGGTTTGATTGATACTTTCATTGATTCTCTGCCATACATACTTAGTAACGCATCCGCCTGATGCCTCACAAGATTCCTCTTGACTAAATGCTGCACATTCTACCGGTTGCAAGCTTCCTTCTAATGCGCGCAGCACATCACCTACAGAAATCTCACTCATATCTCTTGCAAGCACATAACCGCCGCCTGCACCCCGGATACTTTTAATCAGTCCGGCTTTCTTTAACATGGACATTAACTGTTCCAAATATCCTTCTGAAATTGCCTGTCTTGTAGCAATACTACTGATAGAAACCGGCTCAATCTCGCTATATTGTGCCAAATCAATAAGCGCTCTCAAACCATATCGTCCTTTTGTTGATATTTTCAAGGCTTCACCTTCTTTACTTTTTAATCCCTAGTACTTTACTAGGATTTAACCTTTTGTAGAATAGCATTCCTTTTTTGTTCTGTCAAGGCTAAAAAAAGAATATCTTTAAATGATACAATCTAAAGGTGAATCTATGTCCAAAAACACAATTATCAGAGGTACTTTTGTTTTAACTATCACTGGTTTTTTGACCCGCCTAATCGGGTTCTTCTTTCGTATTTTCCTAAGCCACACATTTGGCGAAGAACAGATGGGACTTTACCAGTTAATTTTTCCTATTTACGCACTTTGCTTCTCTTTGTCCTCTGCAGGACTTGAAACAGCACTAGCCAGATGTGTAGCACAGAAGGTTGCATATGGTAAAAAGAAGGCGGCGGATACTTTGCTATACCACGCTCTCCTTATTTCCATAAGCATTACGCTGATTTTGGGAGTATGTGTCAGAAGATTTTCTTCACCCATATCCATTTATATACTTGGTGACCTTCGCTGTGAACCACTTCTTCAAACGCTGTCTTTCTCCTTGCCTTTTGCAGCCATACATGCCTGTATTTGTGGATATTATTTAGGACTAAAGCAAACCAAAATTCCTGCCTTGTCACAATTTATAGAACAGCTTGCCCGTGTGGGAAGCATCTTTCTTGTTTACAAAATTTTTGTTGGTAGTGAGCGAACTCTAACCATATGGATTGCGGTTCTGGGGTTGATATTTGGGGAATGTATATCTGCATGCTTTTGCATACGTTATTTTTTCATCAGACCGCATCAGTCTTTTTCCTTACCACACATTTGGAAACATAGAGATTTGGGGAAAGAGTTATGTTCCCTCGCAATTCCACTGACCTCCAATCGCGTACTGATGAATCTGCTTCAAAGTATAGAGACAATTTCCATTCCCATTTGTCTGCAAACCTTTGGGTATTCCAATTCTGAAGCCCTCAGCACATATGGGGTGTTAACTGGCATGGCTCTGCCTTGCATTATGTTTCCTACCGCCTTGACCAATTCCATTTCCACCATGCTGCTCCCAACAGTTGCGGAGATTCAGGCAGAAAATAGACTAAACCGCTTAAGGCAACTAATACAGAGAGTGATTTTATTCGGTTTTGGTCTTGGTAGTTTATGTGGGTTCTTGTTTTTGATTCTTGGAAATTGGATTGGAGCCATTCTCTTTGACAGCCAGCTTGCAGGCGACTTTATACAAACCCTTGCATGGATATGCCCCTTCCTGTATATGAACAATACCCTAATTAGCATTTTAAATGGGTTGGGAAAGGCAAACAGTTCCTTTACCATCAACGTATGCAGCTTATCCATTCGAATTTGCGGCGTATGGTTCTTCATTGCGGTTTGGGGAATGCACGGCTATTTAAACGGGCTTCTTATCAGCCAGCTTTTGATTAGTTTACTATGCATTTGGGAATTAATACGCTATATCAAAAAGAGGTGTTAAAAAATTAAATGTATATGCTATAATAGTATCATGTATTGGTTAAGGGAGGATTTACAAATGGGTGAATTTAAACGTTTGAGTCGAGAATTAAGTTATCAAGGCAAGATTTTAAAAGTATATACAGACCATGTAGAGGTAAATGGACATGAATCCAATTGGGACTACATTCATCATAACGGTGGCGCCGCTGTCGTTCCAATTACAAAAAACGGGAAAATTTTAATGGTCAGACAATATAGAAACGCAATTGACAGATACACCTTGGAAATCCCTGCTGGTGCACTAGATTCTAGCAAAGAAAGTGGTGTTGAATGTGTTGCACGAGAACTGGAGGAGGAAACCGGGTATATTGCCAACTCCATTGAGTGGCTGATTACCACCCATAGCTGGGTTGCATTTACAAATGAGAAAGTAGAAATATTTGTGGCAAAGGACTTAATTCCTTCCAAACAGAATTTTGACGAAGAAGAATCAATTGAATTGGAAGAATACACGCTTAAAGAGCTGAAAGAAATGATTTTTAAAGGAGAAATTACGGATTCCAAAACTGTTGCGGGAATTTTGGCATATGCAATAAAATACACCATATAATGTACTATGCCAAAACGGAGGTAGAAGTATGCTTAGATGGAAGTACAAAAACCAAAACCAACTTCTAATGATTCTTTTAGTGGTTGGTTTTTTTATTGGAGTTATATATGAAAATATAGTTTCAAAGAGCCAAGGAGCTACCACGGAACTTTTTTCAAAAAGCAATCTACAGCGCTATCTACAAATTGATGTAATTGCAGAAAAGTATTTCTGGTATGTAATCAAAGACAGAGTTTTTGTACTTTTATTAATGTGTGTACTTAGCTGTGTGAAATGGAAGAAATTTTTTGTAAGTCTATGTTTGATATTAATTGGGTTCTTTTCAGGAACTTTTTGCGTAGTTTCCCTTCTTCATTTGGGTATAAAAGGGCTTCTTCTATATATTGCAGGACTTTTTCCACAAATGCTGTTTTACGGATTTATGTATGGTATGTTATTTGTCTACTGGTTTCATTATCCTGCAAGAGAGTGGAATCGGACAAAGACTCTTTTTGTATTCTTAATGTTTGTTGTCGGGCTAATACTGGAAATCTACGTAAACCCACTTGTCGTGAAATATGTAATTGGGATTCTGTAAAATTTCTTATCAAACAAAAAGAACCCTCACGTTTAACGTAAGGGTTCAAATTTTTATTTTGCGTAATCTGTAACGCGCGATTCACGAATTACATTTACTTTGACTTGACCTGGATATTCCAATTCAAATTCTATCTGTTTCGAAATATTTCTAGCCATTAGTACCATGTCTGCATCAGACACCTGTTCTGGAACTACCATGATACGAATCTCTCTACCTGCTTGAATAGCAAAAGATTTATCGACTCCCTTATAGGAGTTAGCGATTTCTTCTAATTGTTTTAATCTGTTTGTATATGTTTCTAATGTTTCTCGTCTTGCACCTGGTCTCGCCGCAGAAATTGTATCTGCTGCTTGTACGATGCAGGCAATTAGTGATGTTGGTTCTACGTCTCCGTGATGAGATTCCACTGCATTAATAACTACTGCTGATTCCTTGTACTTCTTACAAAGATCAACACCAATTTGAATATGCGAACCTTCTACATCATGGTCAATAGATTTACCTATATCATGTAAAAGACCTGCTCTCTTTGCTAATCTTACATCAAGTCCGATTTCACTTGCTAACAGACCAGCCAATTGAGCTACTTCAATAGAATGCTTCAATGCATTTTGTCCATAACTTGTTCTGAATTTCATTCTTCCTAACAGACGAATTAATTCAGGATGGATACCGTGTACACCGACTTCTAATGCTGCCGCTTCACCTTCCTCACGAATCATCGTTTCAACATCTCTTTGTGCCTTTTCAACTGTCTCTTCAATTCTTGCTGGATGGATACGTCCATCTACAATCAATCTTTCAAGAGCAATTCTAGCCACTTCTCTTCTAATTGGGTCGAATCCTGATAAAACAACTGCTTCCGGAGTATCATCAATAATTAATTCCACACCAGTCATTGTTTCAAGAGTACGGATATTACGTCCTTCTCTACCAATAATTCTACCTTTCATTTCATCGCTAGGAAGTTGCACAACTGAAATTGTTGTTTCTGCCACATGGTCTGCTGCACACTTTTGAATCGCGTTAACAACATACTCCTTCGCTTTTTTATGAGCTTCTTCCTTAGCCTGCGTTTCTAATTCTTTAATTAGCTTCGCAGTATCATGTTTCACATCTTCTTCAACAGTTTTTAACAAATAATCCTTTGCTTGTTCGGAGGTTAATCCTGAGATTCTCTCGAGTTCCTGTACTCTTTGCTTGCTGAGTTCTTCAACTTTTGCTTCTCGCTGCTTCATTTGCTCTTCTTTAGCTGTAAAATTGGCTTCACGTTGTTCAATCGCGTCTACTCTCTTGTCTAAAGCTTCTTCCTTGGAAAGAACACGCTTTTCGTAGCGTTGTACCTCAGCTCGTCTTTCTTTAATTTCCTTGTCGAGCTCGTTTTTCGTCTTAATAGACTCTTCTTTCACTTCCAAGAGAGCTTCCTTCTTTGTAGTTTCAGCCGTTTTCAGCGCTTCATCGATAATTTCTCTTGCTCTGCTTTCCGCATTTCCAATCTTGGAATCTGCATCTTTTGCGAGCTTAGAAACCGTTACTTTATATGTAACTATCGATGCTACAACAAGTGCAATAACCGCAGCAATTATGATAATAATTTCTGGTTGCACAGGAGCACCTCCCTATTAGATTTTCATTGTACGTATACAACACTTAAATTTTATACTCTTTTAACAATAATGTCAAGCATTCCAAAAAGAAACTTGTATTACCTGACGAATTTCTTCATGATAGAAGCCCTTCCTAAGCAGATAGCCATAAATCTTCTTCTTTTCTTTCTCTGTACTTCCTTCAAAAGAATAGTGTTTCTTTTCTGCCAAGTGTCGAATTGCCTCAACGGCATCCTCAGAAGTATAGCATTCCTCCAAGGCTAGTGTAATCAATTCTCTGCTTACACCCTTTTCCTTTAGCATTGTCACAATTTCTTGTTTACTCTTTGTTTTCTTTCTGCTTTCCACAAAGCGCTGAGCATATTTCACATCATCAATATAACCGAAAGATTTTACGTATTCTATGGCTTGGTCAATAATATCCTCTTCATATGACTTTTGTTTCAGTTTTTGGCGCAACTGCGCTTCTGTTCTATCCATATCTGTAAGCAGACTAAGTGCTTTTAATTTCGCCTGTTTCAGAACATTTTCCATCTTATACTTCCTATGCTTCTTCTGATTCTACTGAAGTCAAATTATAATGTGCCCTTACTTTTGCTTCAATTTCATCCATAATTTCCGGATGCTGGTTCAAATATAGTTTTGCATTTTCACGACCCTGTCCAATCTTATCACCATTATATGCGTACCATGCACCACTCTTATTCACAATATCTACATTTGCAGCAAGGTCCAAGATATCTCCTTCTTTTGAAATACCTCTGCCATACATAATATCAAATTCAGCCTCTTTAAATGGTGGCGCAATCTTATTTTTCACAATCTTGATTCTTGTGCGGTTACCTACCATTTCACCATTTTGTTTTAATGTTTCGACTCTTCTAACATCCATACGAACAGACGCATAGAATTTTAATGCACGCCCACCTGTAGTTGTTTCTGGATTCCCGAACATTACACCAACCTTTTCACGTAATTGGTTAATAAATACAACTACACAGTTCGATTTACTGATAACAGGAGTTAATTTACGAAGTGCCTGTGACATTAATCTTGCTTGAAGACCAACGTGGCTGTCTCCCATTTCTCCTTCGATTTCCTGTCGTGGAACAAGCGCTGCAACCGAGTCAATAACGATAATGTCCATTGCTCCAGAACGTACCATAGTTTCCGCAATCTCTAATGCCTGATCTCCACTGTCTGGTTGTGAAATATATAATTC
>JAZSDK010000068.1:0-9568 GCA_045531155.1 Faecalimonas sp.
TTTTTTAAGAGCTGTTCCAAGTGGAGTTGGAACACCTGACATTTTGAAAATCTTCTTGGCAATACCTTTGTCCATCGCAAGAGCACTTCCAAGATAGTTTGGTCCTGTATAGCGGATGCCGAGAAGGTCAAATGTAGCCTGAAGCTTACCATTCTCGCCGACATCTCCGTGAAGTCCCATAAAGACGATGTCTGCCAAGCGACAGATATCGACTACATTTGGACCGAGGAAGCAGTCAGATTGGTCTGCTCTGGATGCTTTGATAGCTGCGAGGTCCGGTTCTGTGGTTTTGATGCCTTCGGCAATCTCAAGTCCTGCACCCGGAAGTGTGAATACTTCTTCTAATTTATCTGCGTTGTAAGGAAATCCGAGGTATACGTCCAAAAGGAAAGCATCGTGTCCCCTTTCGCGAAGTGTTCTGCAGATTCCGGCGCCGGAAGCGAGAGATACGTCACGTTCCGTGCTTAAGCCCCCTGCTAATACAACAATTTTCATAATCAATATACTCCTTTATTATTCTGTAGCTCCCATTTGATTCAATAAGGTCTGCTTTTCGTCGAATAATTTCTGTGATAAATCCACATAAACCTTGTGTGGATTGAAAAGACGTTTTGTTTCATCCCATAAGGTATCTTTTTCCTGCTTGCAGTAAGCAGCAATCTCCATAACGCTCGGTGATTCATATACACACTGACCGCTTTGGAAAATAGGAACTAAGATTTCACGCATGTGGTAGGTGCCACCGTAAAGCTTTGTCTTTTTCCAAGGCTCCAATGGGTCGAAGATACGAAGGTCCTGTGATACATCGAATGTCTCATCCACAAAGCAGATTAAGTCTGCACGAATCTTACCTGTTTCGTTGTCGTAGATACGGTAAACAGTCTTGTTACCAGGGTTTGTAACCTTCTCTGTATTTTCAGAAAGTTTAATCTTGGAAACAAAGCTTCCGTCCTCCTGCTGAATCGCAGCAAGCTTGTATACGCCGCCGAAAGAAGGGCAGTCCTTGGATGTGATGAGGTTCGTACCTACACCCCAGGAAGTAATCTTAGCACCCTGAATCTTCAAGTCGTGAATTAGGAATTCGTCCAAGTCGTTGGAAGCGGAGATAACTGCTGTCTCGAATCCTGCTTCATCTAACATTTTACGTGCCTTCTTTGACAAATATGCAAGGTCACCGCTATCTAGACGAATACCATAGTTTGTAAGTTTTATACCGGCCTCGCGCATTTCGGTAAACACGCGAATTGCATTTGGTACACCTGATTTTAAGGTGTCGTAGGTATCTACCAGTAAAATACATGCATTTGGATATAAATCAGCATAAGTTTTAAATGCCGTATACTCATCAGGGAAACTCATAATCCAACTGTGAGCGTGAGTGCCTTTTACAGGAACGTCAAACATTTGTCCCGCAAGCACGTTGGAGGTTCCCACACATCCACCGATCATGGCAGCTCTCGCACCATATAAACCAGCGTCAGGTCCTTGGGCACGGCGAAGACCGAATTCCATAATACCATCCCCCTGCGCTGCATACACAACACGTGCCGCTTTGGTGGCAATGAGTGACTGATGGTTTATGATATTTAAAATCGCCGTTTCAATTAACTGCGCTTCCATAATCGGAGCAACTACTTTAATCAGCGGTTCTCTAGGAAAAACAACCGTTCCTTCCGGAATTGCATAGATATTTCCACTAAAATGGAAGCCGCTTAAATAATTTAAAAACTCTTCACTAAAAATATTTAAGCTACGCAGATACGCAACATCGTCGTAGGTGAAATTTAATTCTTTTATATATTGGATTACCTGATCCAGTCCTGCCGCAATGGAGTATCCGGATTTGTTAGGATTTGAACGGAAAAACATGTCAAACACAACAACTTCGTTTGCTTGGCGTTCAAAATATCCTTGCATCATTGTCAATTCATAAAGGTCAGTTAATAAAGTAAGATTTCTGCTCATGTTTCTTCAACTCCTTTTTTATTCTTGGGTAAAAGTCTTTCCTATTAGTATAGCACTCTTTCTTGCCTTTGCAAAGAAAGTTTTGTATAATGTGTATATTCTAGTAAAAAAGGAAGTAACTGTTCAGAACCAACCTCGAAAACACGTTGAGTTTCCTCGGTGTGGCGTATCCGCCAAATAAAATTTTAAAAACATCCTAAAAAATGCGAGCATTTTACGTCTGTTTTATAAAATTTTGCTTGGCTCTGAACAGTTACAAAATGAGGACTAACAAATGAACAATACAAAAAAAGCAAGAGTTTCGGGCATACTGCTCCATCCAACATCACTTCCGTCACCATATGGAATTGGGGATTTGGGACAGGAGGCCTATGATTTTATAGATTTTTTACAGGCATCAGGGCAACGTTTGTGGCAGACTTTGCCACTGACTCCAACCGGTTTTGGAGATTCTCCATACCAAGGGTTTTCTGCATTTGCAGGGCAGCCTTTGCTTGTGAGTCCAGAATGCCTTATGAAACTGGGACTATTAGAAGCGTGGGAACTTTCTGATTGTCCAAAAGGACAGGAAGAAACTGTCGATTATGGAGCAATTATTCCTTGGAAAAATAAGATATTAAGACTGGCAGCGTCACGATTCCAGGAGAAGGCTGATAAGGCACTGTGGGAGGAATACGAGAACTTCTTAGAAGATAACATGGACTGGCTGGGCGACTATGCGCTGTACATGGCGTGTAAGGATATGCATGAGGGCAGAGAGTGGCTTTCTTGGGAGAAAGAATACCGTAAGCCAACAGTCGGGGTGAAGGCAAAATTAAAGGAACTTCTGAAAGAGGAAGTGAAATATTATTATTTCGTGCAGTTTATGTTTCACAAAGAGTGGTTAGAATTAAAAGAGTATGCCAATGAAAATGATGTTGAAATCATTGGAGATATTCCATTATTCGTATCATTGGATAGTGCAGACGTTTGGGCCAATCAAGAATTGTTCCAGTTGGACAGCGAGGGTTATCCGGTTGTGGTTGCAGGAGTACCACCGGATTACTTTTCGGCGACAGGTCA
The DNA here is from genome assembly GCA_045531155.1 of Faecalimonas sp. Lineage (GTDB taxonomy): Bacteria > Bacillota > Clostridia > Lachnospirales > Lachnospiraceae > Faecalimonas. The sequence continues at coordinate 3,028 of JAZSDK010000068.1, forward strand.
GCTCTGGGGGAATCCGCTATATGATTGGAAGGCGCAGAAGAAGGATGGTTTCAAATGGTGGGTTCAAAGAGTACGCCACCAGTTGAAATTATCGGACTATTTGCGTATTGACCATTTTCGAGGTTTGGAAAGCTATTGGGCAGTTCCATATGGAGAGGAAACAGCAATTAACGGGAAATGGATTCCGGGTCCGAGAGAAGATTTATTTCTCGCATTCGAGAAGGAATTAGGTAAAGGACTTCCTATTATTGCAGAAGATTTGGGAATTATTACACCGGAAGTGGAAGCACTTCGAGACCGTTTCAAACTTCCAGGTATGAGAGTGCTACAGTTTGGTTTTGATGGGGAAGGTGAAAGTAATTTTCTCCCACATCAATTTGACACTACTAACTGCGTATGCTACACGGGAACACATGATAACAATACGACGAAAGGTTGGTATGCGAATGCTTCCGAATATTCCAGGGACAAGGTTCGTTATTATATGAATACAGATGGATATAACATTCACTGGGATTTTATCCGTACTTGTATGAGTACGATTGCTACATATGCCATTTTCCCAATGCAGGATGTGCTGGGGATTGGCGAAGAAGGACGCATGAATACGCCGGGGGTTGGAACAGACAATTGGTCATGGCGCTATAAAAAAGATGCGTTGTCAGAGGGACTTGCAAAGGCGCTGTGTAACATCACGCGCATTTATGGAAGATAGGAGAGGAAGATAAACATATGATTCGTTTTATCATTGCAATATTATTTGTGGTTTTGTTCCTATTGTTTTCTTATATTTTATTCTTTATAGAGTGGATAGTAGGGAAATGTAATAAAAGAGTCAAGGACATAAGCTCTCTTCGTATTGTACAGTGGGCATTCAGAGTGGTGCTATGGATTAGCGGCGTTAAAATTACAGTGATTGGCAAGGAGAATATGCCAAAGGAAGCGGCTCTTTATGTAGGAAATCACCGAAGCTTTTTCGATATTCTCATTGCATATGTACAGTGTGAAAATCTGACCGGATTTGTTTCAAAGGATTCCATGAATAAGGTGCCATCCTTCCGCATTTGGATGCGATATTTATACTGCCTTTTCCTTGACCGCAAGGATATTAAACAAGGTATGAAGACCATTTTACAGGCAATAGAGTATGTGAAGCAAGGCGTTTCCATATTTATTTTTCCGGAGGGAACACGCAACAAGGGTGAAGAACTCAGTATGCTTCCGTTTAAGGAAGGTTCCTTTAAAATTGCATTGAAAACTGGATGTCCGATTGTTCCGGTGTCCATAAATAATACGGCTGAGATTTTTGAAAATCATTTGCCAAGGATAAAAAAGACACATGTGATTTTAGAATATGGGAAACCGATTTACCCAAAAGAGTTGGATAGAGATGAGCAAAAGCATATTGGAGCGACATGCCAAGGGATTATTGAAGATACCATAAAGAAGAATTCATCACTTGTGTAAAAAATTATTTTGGACCTATACAGATATCTGTACAGGTCCTTTGTTCTGTTCGATTTCACCCACATAATCACACATAATTCAAGAATACCACGCGTAAGATAGTAGAGAAACTATGTGTGGAGTTATAATGAAAAAGAAAATTCTAACCATACTAACTTTAAGTTTGAGTGTCATCATTGTTATGCTGGCAGCGGGATGTTCCGCAGAAACCTTAAGCGCGGAGAAACTTAGAGACATTGATTTTACGGTTGTAGATGAAGACGATATACCGGAACCTTTAGAGGAGATGATTGACGAAAGAGAAGACAAACCATTTAAACTGACCTATGCAGATAATGGAGTACTTTATATTGCAGTTGGGTACGGCGAGCAGCCAACCACCGGTTACAGTATTCAGGTAAAGGAGCTCTACGAAAGTGAAAATGCAATCTACATACATACGAATTTAATCGGACCTGCGAAAGATGAGAAGATTATAGAAAGGGAGACAGAACCCTATATTGTAATCAAAACAGAGTTTATCGACAAAAATGTTGTATTTCAGTAAAGGAGAGCAGGAATGGAAGTAATTACGAAGCAAATTGAGACAAATCGTGTGGAGAGAAGGCTGACAAACCAGTTTATGCTGGACGAAGATTTTAATGTGCCGGACAGCAAAAATGACGTAGAGAAAATTGTCATGAGTGACGGGCATGTTCGAATTGACGAAGTAAAGCCGGTGGAAAATTACTTAAGGGTACAAGGGAAGGTAGAGTTTCAGGTTCTTTATGTGGCAGAGGGGTTTGAGCCTACATTTTCTTGTTTGGAAGGAAAGATACCTTTTGTTGAAATGGTATATACAGAAGATGGAGGGGATAAAAATCTTGACATCAAATCCGTCCGGGTAGAATTAAACACCAATATGGTACATTCCAGAAAACTTCGAATCAAAGCGATGGTGGAATTGGAACTGGAATCTCAAAAGCAGAATGTGGAGGAGATACCAACCGATGTGGAAGCGGAGGGCAAGATTTTCAAAAGGCAAGAAAAAATGGACCTGTTAAAGCTTCACACCTCCAAGAAGGACACCTATCGCATCAAAGAGGAATTGGTGTTGCCTGGAACAAAAGAAACCATAGGCGTAATGCTGTGGAATGATATAGTGAATCGTAAATTGGACACAAAGCTGGCAGTAGATGAATTGCAATTGTCCGGTGAATTGTTAGCATTTTGTTTTTATGAGTCGCCGGATGGAAAAATTGACTGGATAGAACAAACAGTACCATATCAAGGGCGCGTGGAATGCTATGGAGTGGACGAAACCATGTATCATCATGTACAGGCCAATTTAGAGGAAGTACATGCTGACATTCGCGTGGATGAAGATGGAGAAATGCGTATTGTCGGTATAGAGGGAACCTTGCAGGTATGCATTGCGGTATATGAAGAGGAACAAGTAGACATTTTAGAGGATATGTATTCTTTGGAAAATACCTGTGTATTGGAAACAAAAGACGTGGAATATGAGCAACTGGTTTTGCAGAACAACTCGAAATGTAAGGTAATGGAGCGATTGACCATTCCAGAATTAAAGAATGAAATTCTACAAATTTGTCATAGCAGTGGAGCGATTCATGTGGACCGTACGGTCGTGCGCGAGGACGGAGTATTGGTAGAAGGTGCCTTGTATATTAGTTTCTTATTTGTAAGAGCCAATGATAATATGCCATTTGACACCTGGCAGGGTGTGGTTCCATTTACTCATCTTATGGAGTGCCAGGAAGCAGAAGATAATCTGACCTTCCATATTTCAACTATCTTAGAGCAGCTTAGTATTACGCTTCAGGGCGGCGATGAAATTGAAGTGAAGGCAGCGCTTGCGTTTCATGGTTTTTTTAAAAGAAAAGGAATGCGAAAAATGATTCAAGAGGTGAAGGTTCTGCCGCTATCCATGGAGGAGATTGAAAAACGTCCTAGTATTGTAGGGTATATTGTGAAACCGGAGGACGATTTGTGGTCCCTAGCTAAGCGTTATAGCACCAGTGTGGAAGCAATAAGAGAGTTGAATGACGTGAGTGGGGAAAAACTAAAAGCAGGCGACAGGTTATTGATTTTTAAAGAGAATATGAGTATACTGTAAGAGTATTGTATACAAGATACATAAGAGGTACAAAATGAGACAATAGGGGGATAAGTGATGGAACATACTTTGACATTAAAAGCTCTTGCCAAAATTAATTTGGGCTTAGATGTACTGGGAAGAAGGGACAATGGATACCATGATGTACGCATGGTGATGCAGACCATATATTTGTACGATAATGTGACTTTAACCAGGATAGAAGAACCGGGAATACAGGTGGAAACCAATCTTTCCTATCTTCCGATTGATGAGAATAATATTGCTTATAAGGCGGCAAAACTATTAATAGATGAGTTTGATATACGAGAAGGTGTGCATATCAAATTAGAGAAACGAATTCCAGTCGCTGCCGGCATGGCGGGCGGAAGCTCCAATGCGGCAGCGGTTTTGGTTGGAATGAACCGCATGTTTAACCTTGGCCTTAGCCAGTCAGAACTGATGGAACGGGGCGTGACACTTGGGGCAGATGTGCCTTATTGTGTGATGCGTGGTACCGCCTTGGCAGAGGGAATTGGGGAGGAATTATCTTCCCTTCCGCCAATCCCGAAGTGTTATATTTTAGTGGCCAAGCCTGCGATTAGTGTTTCTACAAAATGGGTGTATGAAACATTGGATGCAAAGGAGATTGTTGAACATCCGGATATAGATGAATTATTAAAAGGTCTTAAAGAACAGGATTTAACTAAGATTGCATCGTCAATGGGAAATGTATTGGAAAGTGTGACAATCGAAAGGTACCCGATTATCGAGACCATTAAGGATGCGATGAAGGAAGCGGGCGCTTTAAATGCCATGATGAGCGGAAGCGGTCCGACGGTATTTGGTATCTTTGATAATCGTAGGGTGGCCAAGGATGCTTGGTATAAGCTAAGAAACATGAACTGTGCAAAACAAGTGTATTTGGCAAATGTACACAATGTGAGGAGGAAGTAACATGGGAACGGATTTTGAAGTAAATATGAATGAATTTCTGCCATTGCGTGATGTTGTGTTTAATACTCTTCGCCAGGCAATTTTGCGTGGAGAATTAAAACCGGGTGAACGATTAATGGAAATTCAACTGGCAAACAAACTAGGTGTAAGCCGTACTCCAATTCGTGAAGCTATTCGTAAATTAGAATTAGAAGGGCTTGTTCTAATGATTCCAAGACGTGGTGCAGAGGTTGCAGAGATTACAGAGAAAAGCTTGCGCGATGTGCTGGAGGTACGTGCAGCACTAGAGGAGTTGGCAGTGGACCTTGCGTGCGATAGGATTACCGTTGAAGATATCCAAAACTTAAAGAAAGCGGCAAAGGAATTTGAGACAGCTCTGCAAGGTGGAGATGTGACAGAGTATGCGGAAGCGGATGTGAAATTTCATGATATTATCTATTTGGCAACCGATAATCAGAGACTGATTCAGCTTCTCTATAACCTTCGAGAACAAATGTATCGTTATCGTGTAGAGTATTTAAAACGAAAAGAAGTGCACCCGATTCTTCTTGCAGAGCATGACCACATTATCGAGTGTATTGAAAAGCATGATAAAGTAGCAGCAAAGGTGGCTATCAGCACACATATTGAAAATCAGGCAAGAACAGTAAGTGACACTATTCGAACAAAAAAATAAATTTTAGCGAATAAAATTCTGAAAAGTGAGCACACTCCCAATAAATCATCTGGGAGGTACATAATTATGAAAAAAATATGTGCGATAGTAGGAGTTTTGATGGCAATTTTAGTAACCGGTCTTATAGTAAACGCAAAGAAAAGCAAAATGCAAGGGGAACTTGCGGAGCAGGTTTTCCGTTTTCACGTGTTAGCAAACAGTGACAGTAAGGAAGACCAGGCACTAAAACTGAAAGTAAAAGAAGCGATTATCACTTATATGAAGCAGGAGCTGCCTGAATCGAATAGTGTGGAAATGACAAAGAAATGGGCGGGAGAAAATCTCTTGCAAATTGAAGAGGTGGCAGCAGGGATTATTGCAGAGGAAGGTTACGAATATTCAGTAAAAGCAGAGGTAACAACCTGTGATTTTCCGGATAAGACCTATGGAGATATCACATTTCCGGCAGGGGAGTACGAAGCCCTTCGCATCGAGATTGGACAGGCAAAGGGGCAGAATTGGTGGTGCGTGTTATATCCGAATCTTTGTTTTATAGATGCGGTACATGCAGTAGTTCCGGAAAAGGGGAAGAATGAATTGAAAGAAGTTCTGGAAGAAGATACCTACGAAATGGTGACGACCACAACCCGTTTTAAGATTAGGTGGTTCTTCTTCTAGAAACAGGTGGAGGAAGTATAGATGTACAAGGTGGAAGGCCGTGTCCGTTACAGCGAGTGCGGCACGGATAATAAACTAAAGATTTCTGCAATCATTAATTATTTTCAGGATTGTACAACGGAAAATTCAGAACAATTAGGTGTAGGATTTGACTATTTAAAAGAAAAAAATAGAGCGTGGATTCTAAATTCATGGCAGGTGTCTATCAGGAGACGTCCGCAGGTTGGTGAAAAGCTTGAGGTCTCTACCTGGGCAACCGGATTTAAAGGAGTTTTTGGACCAAGAGATTTCTTTCTGAAAACGACGGATGGAGAGGAGCTTGCGTGTGCCCACAGTCTTTGGGTATATGTGGACACAGAGACAGGGAGACCGGTGAAACCAAGTGAAGAGGAGCTTCGTGTATATGAAGTGGAACCACCACTTCCGATGGAAAGTGCGTCCAGAAAAATCCAACTTCCGGAAGCGATGCAAGTGGTTGACACATTTCCTGTACACAAGTATCATATTGATACAAACCACCATGTGAATAATGCCAAATATATTGAACTTGCATGCGAAGCGTTGCCGGAAAATTTTCAAGTGACAGGGCTTCGTGTAGAGTATAAAAAGGCAGCAATTTACGGTGAGACAATGATATTAAAACGTGCAATGCATGGGAATGTTCTAACTGCGGTATTATGTGATGA
>JAZSDK010000022.1:0-7355 GCA_045531155.1 Faecalimonas sp.
AAAATATTCTTTAAAGCCTTTATTCCATGAAAACGCTTCTTTTAAGGCCTTTGCATTTTCACGAATCCCCTTTTCATCATATAAATGAAATGGTGTCGGATATTCTTTCATAATCTCATCTAATTTTTCTTTCGTAACGAACGGTACTTTATTCATATTGAATTTCTCCTCTCGAAAACTATATTCTAGACTTTACCACGTTACTGTGAATTTGGCAAGAAAAAAAGAAACAAACCCATCTGAGTTTGTTTCTTAATTGTTGTTGTGTTGTGTCTGTATAATTGTTTGAATACTTTACTTATTTTCTTAATCCTAATCTTTCAATCAAAGAACGGTATCTTTCGATATCAGTTTTCTTTAAGTAAGCAAGTAAACCACGTCTTTGACCTACCATTTTAAGAAGACCTCTTCTTGAGTGGTGATCCTTTGGATTAGCCTTAAAGTGTTCTGTTAATTCGTTAATTCTTGCTGTCAACACAGCTACTTGAACTTCCGGTGAACCTGTGTCGCCTTCTGTTCTGGCATATTCTGCCATGATTGCTTGTTTCTTTTCTTTAGAAATCATGCTTCATTCCTCCTATTTTCTTAAAATAACACCGAAGATTAAGTAACGGTTGGAGTGTCCAATTACCGAACCTTGGTTTCCACACCATGCTACAATATCACAGTTTGTAAGCATTGTCAAGCAAAAAAATCCGCTACACTAAGTTTACCCTAGTACAACGGATTTTTTCATTAAGTTAAAAATTTTGCTACTTTAATAAAATTTATTTAGCTACTTCTGCATACATGAAATACCAGTATCCTCTTGGTGAATGCCAGATACCGTTTACGCCTTCATTCTGTAACCAGAAATCATTGTAGTATGCAAGCGGAATACAAGCTGATTTTTCCATCATGATGTCCTCTGCTTTGTGAAGTGCTGCAGAACGTTTGATTGGATCAGTTGTTGTTCTTGATTCATCGATAGCAGCATCAAAGTCAGCATCCTTAAATTTACCATCATTGTTTCCGTTTGTAGAATATAATAATTCTAACATGTTAGATGGATCTGTGTAGTCTCCTACCCAGCCGTTACGAGATGCATCATAGTCACCATTACGACGCATTGGAGTAAAGCTTGACCATTCAACTACGTCTACTTTCATATCTACGTAAATTTCAGCCCATGCTTCCTGTAAGTATTCAGCAACCGGTTTATGATATCCCGCATCATTAGTAGAATAAGTAAATGTGAGTTTATTGCTTTCTGAGTAACCAGCAGCTTCCATTAACTTCTTAGCCTCTTTCAAGTTTGCCTCATAATCATCGCTGATATATGTTTTACCATTATTCGCGTTACCCATGAAATCTTTTCCGTCTGTATCAACCCAGCCCGGTCCCATAAAGTTATAAGCAGCTGTGTATGTACCCTGCATAATTTCGCTTGCAAGATAATCTCTGTCAATTGCAATATTCAGAGCTTTACGTACATTTTCATCCTTGAACATATCCAAAGAATCATTTAATGAAATGTAGTATGTTCCGATAATCGGATCAACAGTGAAGAAATCTGTGTCTTTCAGAGTTGGAATTTCTTCTGTAGGTACGTCTTTTGCTAGTGCAAGATCGCCATTCATAAATGCATTATAGGCTGCGTTGGCATCCTCCATCAAAACGAATTTGATTCCGCCAAGCTTGATTGCATCAGCATTCCAGTAGTTTTCGTTCTTGCTTACTGTAATGTGTGAATCCGGTACCCATTCTGTTACCTTGAATGGTCCGTTAGAAACATAAGTAGAAGCCTGTGTTGCCCACTTGTCTCCATTTTTTTCAATCGTTGCTTTTTGAACAGGGCTTAATGTAGCAAATGCTACAAGGCTGTCAAAGTATGTACATGGATTATCAAGTTCGACTTTTAAAGTCTTAGCATCTACTGCTGTCACAGCCAAAGCATCTGTGTTACCCTTAATGGCTTCCGAATAACCCTTTACCATACCAAGTACGGTTTCGCCATAAGGTGCAGCTGTGTTAGGATCGCAAACACGTTTCCAGCTATAAACAAAGTCTTCTGCTGTAAGCGCGGTTCCGTCAGACCATTTCAGGCCATCACGAAGTGTGAATGTCCATGTGAGACCATCTGGCGACTGCTCCCATTTTTCAGCACATCCTTCAGCAATGTGTTCATCTTTATCAACAGTTAGAAGACCTTCAAACAAGTGAAGGATCATGTTACCACCATCAACAGATGAGTTAAGTGCTGGGTCAATCGTTTCCGGGTTTGGCCCAATTTGAACAGACAACAAGTCGCCGCCATTCTCAGCTTTTTCAACTTTCAAAGTTTTTGGTTGGTTCTTGTTGCTTTCCTTGTTCGTATCAGCCTTATTACCACAGCCAACAGCAAGTGCAGCAACCATAGTAGCAGCCAATACAAGTGAGATTACTCTCTTTTTCATAGTGCATTCCTCCTTTTAATAGGGATTTATTTTACAACCTGCTTTCGCAGAATTGATACCAAAATAAGTAGTACTAGTTTAGCTTATCCAAATGATGACAAGCTGCATAGTGTCCCGGTTTTACTTCTTTTAATTGCGGCTCTACAAACGCACAGTGTTCATCCGCATACGGACAACGGGTACGAAAACGGCATCCTGTCGGCGGATTTAACGGACTAGGAACATCACCTTCAAGAACAATACGCTTATTTGCCCTTGCCACCTTCGGATCAGCAACAGGAATTGCTGAAATCAGGCTTCTAGTATACGGATGCATACTGTGGAAGCAAAGTTCCATGCTGTCTGCGAGTTCTACCAGTTTTCCCAAGTACATAACACCTATTCTGTCAGAAATATGTTTTACCACAGACAAATCATGTGCTATAAAAAGGTATGTCAGTCCCATAGATTCCTGTAAATCCTCAAACATATTTACAACCTGTGCCTGAATGGAAACATCCAGTGCAGATATCGGTTCACCACATACAATAAACTCCGGATTTACTGCTAACGCACGGGCAATTCCAACACGTTGGCGCTGTCCACCGGAAAACTCATGTGGATATCGGTTGGCATGCTCAGAATTAAGTCCCACCTTTTCCAACAAACTGATAATTTGATTATAGCGGTCTTCCTTGTCTTTTGCAAGTCTATGTATATCAATTGCTTCACCGACAATATCTCCCACCGTCATACGAGGGTCCAGACTTGCGTATGGATCCTGAAATACAATCTGCATTTTACGTCGGTACGGGAGCATATTGACATTTACTTTCTTGCTGACGCTGCCGTCCTCCTGAGGCAAACCGGAGTCGAAAATCACTTCGTCATCGTAAGTAATACGTCCGGCAGTCGGTTCATATAGACGAAGCAGACTTCGTCCGGTGGTTGTCTTGCCACAGCCCGACTCTCCAACCAAGCCTAAAGTTTCTCCACGCTTTATGGTAAAAGAAACATCATCCACCGCTTTGATATATTTTTTCTTTTTTCCAACACCTCCGGCCGGAAAATACTGCTTCAGGTGTTCTACTTTAATTAATTCATCACTCATTTGCAGCGCCTCCCTCCATCTGTGCTTTTTGGTTCAACCAGCAATGCGTGTAATGTACACCTTCAAATTCTGTCTTCGGCGGCATCTCGTTTAAGCAAATCTTCATGCAGGACTCGCAACGAGAAGCAAATTTACAGCCCTTCGGCGGATTTAACATATCCACCGGAGTACCCTCGATTGGAATCAGACGTTCATGCTCGGTCGCATCCATTCTTGGTATACTGCGAATTAAACCTTTCGTATATTCATGTTTTGGATTGTAGAAGATATCGTCTGTTGTACCATATTCGACAATATTTCCGGCGTACATAACAGCAATTTTCTCACAGATACTTGCCACGATTCCAAGATCATGGGTAATCATAATAATTGCCATGCCAAGTTTATTCTTCAGTTCCATCATCAGTTCTAAAATCTGTGCCTGTATGGTAACGTCAAGAGCCGTTGTCGGTTCATCCGCAATTAAAAGCTTCGGTTCGCAAGCCAGAGCAATAGCAATCATAATACGCTGGCGCATACCGCCGGAAAGTTCATGCGGATACTGCTTAAGTCGTTTTTCCGGCTCATTGATACCGACTAATTCTAAAAGCTCTTTTGCTCTTGCCTTCGCTTCTTTTTTAGATTTGTCAGTATGCAAACGAATCACTTCTTCAATCTGATTTCCGATGGTATACACCGGATTTAAACTTGTCATTGGATCCTGAAAGATAATGGACACTTCATTTCCACGGATCTTTCTCATATCTTTCTCTTTCATATTATTAATATGATGTCCATTAAAATTCAAAGAACCACCAATTAATTTCCCAGGATAGGCAGTAAGTCCCATCAAGCTGTAGGCTGTGACTGATTTACCGGAGCCGCTTTCTCCTACAATTCCAAGGACTTCTCCTTCTTCCAGACGAATGGACACGCCATTCAATGCTTTTACCTCTCCTGCCGGAGTAAAGAAAGAGAGACGTTCATCTTGTATATCAACTAAATATTCACTCATAATACGTATCCTTTCTTTAATTTTTGAGTTTCGGGTCAAAGGCATCTCGCAGGCCATCACCGAAAAGGTTAAAACTTAAAATAATCAAACTAATCAAAATTGCTGGTATAAACAGCAAATGCGGATTAGTATAAATTCCATTAATAGCATCACCGGCAAGCGAGCCAAGAGACGGCAACGGCACCGCCACACCAAGTCCTAAAAACGAAAGGAAACTTTCCGTAAAAATGGAGGAAGGGATTTGCAGTGTTGTCATAACAATCAAAGTACCGATACAGTTGGTAAGCAAATGCTTTTTAATGATACGACCACTTCCCGCACCAAGTGCTCTCGCTGCCGTAACATATTCACTTTGTTTCAAGGTCAAAATCTGTCCACGTACCATGCGAGCCATACCTACCCAATACAGTAAGGCAAATACAATAAAAATACTAATCATATTCGGTCCAACCGTATTCATCCATGCGAAAATCGGCTTAGTCGACAAATTAATCAATGGCTCCTTAATGGATACACTTAACAAAATAATTAAGAGCACATCCGGAACCGTGTAAATGATATCCACAATTCGCATGATAATAATATCGACCCAGCCTCCAAAGAACGCCGCTACAGAACCAATCAAAGAACCAATAATTAAAATGATTGCCGCGGCAACCAAGCCTACAATAAGGGAAATACGGCTTCCCATCATCACACGGATAGCATAATCCCTACCCATCTTATCGGTTCCGAGAATATGCGGGAAAATCTTCTCCCCATCTTCCATTCTCTCTAATTCACCTTGCGAATACTCGAAAGGCTTTAAATTTCTTGCGCCTTTAATCTGTGTTCTATAATCATACGGATAAAAACTCGGTACGATAAATGAACAAAACATAATAAATATAATCACAATCAGACTAATCATTGCGATCTTATTCTTTAAAAGACGTCGCAATCCGTCTTTCCAGAAGTTTACGCTTTCGCGCATGATAACTAAGCTTTGTTTTTCTTCATCACTGGCTGGGAGAAAATCTTCATGAGACCAGTTTTTCTGAAAACTCAGTGGCTGTTTATGTAAATTCTGCATTTGTATCTTCTCCTTCCTATTTCAGCTTAATACGCGGGTCAATTATGGTGTATAAAATATCTACCAAAAGATTGACAATAACCATCAAGGTTGCAAGGAAAATTGTAGTTCCCATGATAATTGTATAATCTCTCGCGGTGATAGAGCCGATAAACTCTCCACCCAGTCCCGGTATCGTAAAAATCTTTTCAACAATAAAGCTTCCACTTATGGTATATGCCATCATTGGTCCTACATAAGTAACAACCGGCAAAATAGCGTTGCGAAGTGCATGCTTAAACAAGGACACAAATTGTGACAATCCTTTTGCTTTTGCAGTACGCATATAGTCCTGTCCTAATACGTCCAGCATGGAGGAACGCATCAGACGGGTAATGTATGCTGTTGGATAAAATGCCAGTGCCATAACCGGCATCACATAATGAAGCGGGGTATTTAGCCCAAAAGTCGGGAACCATCCAAGCTCCATACCAAACACATACATCAGTATCGTACAGACTACAAAACTCGGCACTGCTATCCCACAGGTAGCAATGACTATAATCAGCTTATCCAGCCATTTTCCTCTGTTAAAGGCTGAGACACATCCAAGTGGAACACCAATCAACAAGGATACCAATACAGCCAGACCGCCAAGTTTGGCAGATACCGGAAACTTCGATGTTATAATTTCAGCAACGGTACGTCCGCGTTGCTTTAAACTATCACCAAAATCACCATGAAGGGCATCCTTCATATATGTAAAATATTGTTCTATTAACGGCTTATCAAGACCATACTTTGCTTCCAAAGCAGCCGTTGCTTCCGGAGAAATAGCTTTCTCTGACAGGAACGGACCACCTGGAACCAAATTCATAACAAAAAAAGTCAAAGTGGCAACAATCCATATAGTCAGAAGTGCCATGCCTGTTCTTTTTATAATGTACTTTAACATAATTTACTCCTTCTCAATTCTCATTTTATTGATAACCATTCAGTGACAATCATAATAGCCTTTTAAAAATGAAAAGTCAAGTTTTATCACTTTATCACAGTAAACAACTAAATTTTCGTATAATCATACCCAAGTAATTCATTAGCCAGAGCATTCTGCCCACTTGCAAGTAACTCCTTAATATAAGTACTGCTTATCTCACGTTCACCAAAACGTTTTTTCGGAATGACTTCGACCGTAAATTGATATTCCCTGCCAAAATCCCGCAGCATCCGATAATCCCCGCGTTTTTCGTGTCCAAATCGAAAATCAGATCCAATCACAACATATTTCACATGAAATTTATCTACCAATATGTTTCGTATAAAATCTTCTGCCCCTATCCCGGAAATTGTATCATCAAACGGACAGTCAATAAAATAATCCACCTTTTTCTCTAAACGAGCGGCTTTTTCCTCATTGGTTAAAAGTAGCTGATAAGGCTGATTGGATTTTTCCAGCATCGGAGCCATATCAAAAGCAAACACAATTCCGACCACGCCGTCATATTTCTGATGCTCGATAATACGAGATACTAAAAGTTGATGTCCGCGATGAAGACCGTCAAATTTACCAAGTGTGATTGCAGAAGGACGCTGGTCTTGATATGCCTGTATTCCTTTTATATATTTCATGACACTTCCTCTTATGCCTTCTCATTTTTATCGAAAAACATTTTTTCAATTTTAAATAAATATTTATCTTTTATGAATTTATAAATTGCAATAAAATTACCTTCACCATCATATACACGAACCATTTTCCCATCAGTAAGTTCCATATATTGATTC
>JAZSDK010000033.1:0-10326 GCA_045531155.1 Faecalimonas sp.
GAAATATTACGAAACAAGCATCCTAGAAATAAAATGCAGATTATAAGAGCAGCTTGACGAAAAACATTCCTTTAAAATACTAAAGAAAATGGCCAACAAAAATGGTGGTCTATTTGTTGTACAATTCTTTATGGACTTCAACTTTATCTGCATATAATTCTCGCGTTTCTGCATAAAAAATGTCAAATAATATGCAGAAACTCATAATTTGGGCATTTAATCTCATATTGAATTTTCAGTTCTTTCGTGCTACAATGTTACGAGCAATTCACATCTAGAAAATACGATTTGCTAATTTCTTGCTAATTGGAGCAGGAAATATTACGATAAACCAGCAGGAATACGAGAGACGAAATGAGAATGAGTTCGCCGACAAATCCTATATTTCTGCGGTTTACAAGCGTCGTGACGGACTGAGCCGTATTAAGCGATAATGAACGTGCCGTTCTCCGGAGGCGGGTGCGGCGGTTCGAATCCGCCTAGGTGTGTTAGAAAAGAGGATGAAAGATGTCGGAATATAAACAGGCGTTTAAGAAAGCATTTCCATATACGATTCCAGTCCTTACAGGGTATCTGTTTATCGGAATCGCTTTTGGAGTAATGTACGCAGAAAAAGGATATTCTTTCTTATGGGCGATACTCATGAGTATCATGGTGTACGCAGGTTCAGGACAATATCTGGCGGTCAACTTTTTTGTGCCAGGTATTTCTTTTATTCAGGTAATTTTTCTAACCTTTATGGTGAACGTGCGGCATGTGTTTTATGGAATATCTCTTTTGGAAAGATTTAATAAAATAGGGAAAAAGAGATGGTATATGATTTTTGCATTGACAGATGAAACCTATTCTCTGCTTTGCACAACGAAGGTCCCAAAGGGAGTCAATGAAGCTAAGTTTCTATTTGCAATTTCGGTGCTTGACCATGCATATTGGCTTTTGGGTTCGGCCATTGGTGCAATTGCAAAAACCTTATTGCCAATCAGTTCAGAAGGCATTGAATTTGCCATGACAGCATTGTTCGTAGTTATCTTTATTGAACAATGGATGGAGAGGAGAAACCGCATTCCGGAATTAATCGGAGTGGCAGTTGCTGTTATAAGCTTATTGGTATTTGGTGCAAATAATTTCGTATTACCTGCAATGCTGGCTATTGTAGCATTGTTGTTTGTGGGAAGAAAACAATTGGATAAGGAGGGAGTTGTATGCCGTTAAGTGCAGGAATGTCATTTCTGATTATAGTGGTAGTTGCAATTACCACCTTTGCAACCCGTGTGATTCCTTTTCTTGTTTTTCCAAAGGGAAGAGAAATCCCGAAAACAATACAGTATTTGGGGAAGGTTTTGACGCCGGCAGTGATCGGTATGCTGGTGGTGTATTGCCTGAAAAATACGAGCATACTCTCAAAACCGTATGGAATTCCGGAAGCAGTTTCCGTACTGGTTGTAGCAGTGTTACATATTTGGAAACGCAACAATTTACTTAGTATAGGAGTTGGAACCGTACTATATATGTTTTTAATCCAAGTTGTAATGTAATACTATTACACTCTTATTTAGAGTTGTTGAGATGAAAAACTTATGCTAGAATAATTAGATAAAGGAATTCAGGAGGAATTATGAAGAAATTAGTTGATTTGCTTACATTCGAACTGGAAAATGCGTTTGAAAAGGCTGGTTATGATAAACAGTACGCGAAGGTAACGTTGTCAAACAGACCTGATTTATGTGAATATCAATGTAATGGCGCAATGGCCGCTGTGAAGGTTTACAGAAAAGCGCCGATTATGATTGCCAATGATGTAGTTGCTGCTTTGGAAGGTTGCGCTTGCATTGAAAAAGTAGAAGCTGTAAATCCAGGCTTTATCAATATTACATTAGATGCAGCATTTGTTGCAGAATATTTAAAAAATATGAATGCCGAGGATAAGCTTGGTGTATCCGAACCTGATAGGGTAAAGACAATTGTGGTTGATTACGGCGGAGCAAATGTTGCGAAGGCACTTCATGTTGGACATCTTCGTCCAGCTATTATTGGTGAAAGCGTAAAACGAATAGGAAGATATGTTGGACACAAGGTGATTGGTGATGTGCACCTAGGTGATTGGGGTTCTCAGATGGGGCTTGTTATGATGGAGTTAAAGAGAAGACAGCCTGATCTTCCATATTTTGATGAAACGTTTGAGGGAGAGTATCCAAAAGAGTCACCATTTACGATTGAAGAGCTTGGAGAAATTTATCCAACAGCAAGTTCATATGCAAAGGAAAATGAAGCATTTAAGGAAGAGGCACTTCAGGCCACATATTTGTTGCAAAATGGACATAGGGGTTATACGGCGTTGTGGAGACATATTATGAATGTGTCATTGCCGGATTTAAAGAAAAATTACAGTGCGTTAAATGTAGAGTTTGACCTTTGGAAAGGGGAAGCAGATGCAAAGCCTTACATTGCAGACATGGTGCAGTATCTGAAAGATGAAGGATATGCTCGTGAAGATCAAGGGGCTTTAGTAGTTGATGTTAAAGAAGAGATCGATACCAAAGAGGTTCCACCGTGTATGATTTTAAAATCTGATGGAGCAGCCTTGTATGCAACTACAGACCTTGCAACCTTGGTAGAGCGTGAAAAATTGTATCAGCCAGACCAGGTGATTTATGTTACAGACAAACGTCAGGAAATGCATTTTGAGCAGGTTTTCCGCTGTGCAAAGAAGACAGGTATTGTGCGTCAGGAAACGGAGTTGAAACACATTGGTTTCGGTACAATGAATGGGAAAGACGGAAAGCCGTTCAAGACTAGAGATGGCGGCGTAATGCGTTTGGAAGAACTTGTTGGCGATATTAACGATAAAATGTATGGAAAGATTATTGAAAATCGTGCTATCGATGAGACAGAAGCAAGAGAAACTGCCAAAAAGGTTGGTTTGGCAGCATTAAAATATGGTGATTTGTCAAATCAGGCAGCTAAAGATTACGTATTCGATATAGACCGTTTCATTTCCTTTGAAGGAAATACAGGTCCATATATCTTATATACCATTGTTCGTATTAAATCCATTCTTGCAAAATATACGGAAAGTGGAAAAGTAGCCTGCGCTTGTGATATTCAAAAGGCTGAGTCGGCAAGTGCAAAAGCATTGATGTTGGAGGTTGCGAAGTTTAATTCTGTAATGGAAGGTGCTTATGAAGAACTTGCACCACACAAAATTTGTGCATATATTTATGATTTGTCAAATGCGTTTAACCGTTTTTATCATGAGACAAAGATTTTATCAGAAGAAAATGAAGAAAGAAAAGCAGGTTATATTGCACTGCTTTCTATTACAAAACGTGTGCTAGAGACATGTATCGATGTGCTTGGTTTTGAAGCACCGGAAAGGATGTAACAACCGATGACAGAAAAGTTATTTTATGAAGATAGCCATATGATAACCTTCTCTGCAGTTGTAGAAGCTTGTGAAAAAGTAGGAGAATATTATGAGGCGGTTCTAGATAGAACTGCCTTTTTTCCTGAAGGCGGCGGACAATTTGCAGACACAGGTGTGATTGACGGCGTAAAAGTGTTGGATGCGCAGGAAAAAGAGGGAATCATTTATCATAAGATGGAGGCACCTTTAGAAGTTGGAAAACAGGTGGAGGGGGCTATTGATTGGGAAGAGCGTTTTTCTAAAATGCAGCAGCATTCAGGAGAACATATCGTATCCGGGCTTGTGCATGCAGCTTTCGGCTATGACAATGTAGGCTTCCACATGGGAACAGATGCAATTACCATTGATTTTAACGGGTTGCTTACAAAGGAACAGTTGAAAGAGATTGAGAAAAAAGCAAATGAAGCCGTAGTTGCCAATTTAGATGTACAAATACAATATCCTTCAAAAGAAGAATTGGCGAATATCAAGTACCGCAGCAAAATCGAAATTGAAGGTCAGGTACGCCTTGTAACTGTACCGGGACATGATGCCTGTGCCTGCTGTGCGCCCCATGTAAAGAAAACCGGAGAAATTGGTTTGATAAAACTGATTGGTTTACAGAACTACAAGGGTGGAGTGCGTGTGTCTATGCTCTGCGGAATCCGTGCAATTGCAGATTATGATGAAAAGTCAGAAAGTATGAAACAGTTATCGGTGATGCTTTCGGCACCGGAAACAGAAGTTGTACGCGAGGTAGAACGATTAAAAGAGGAAATCTCTAGATACAAATTTGAGATGGCAAAATTGCAACAAAAAATTCTTGAATATAAAGTGGCTGCAATGGAAGAAGGACAGGACTTAGTTGTTCTGTTTGAATCACAATTGGAAGGAAATGCACCGCGAGAATTGGTGAATTTGATATTAGAAAAACAGGTGAAGGTTGCAGCAGTTTTTGCACAAACCGACGAGGGACAATATCGTTATGTAATCGGAAGCAGAGTGATGGATGTCAGACCGTTTGCAAAAATCTTGAATGAAAAATTCCAAGGAAGAGGCGGTGGAAAGCCGGAGATGGTACAGGGGTCTGTAACAGGAACAGAAGCTGAAATTGGTGATGCGGCAGAGCAGTTTTTATAAGCGCCCCATAAATTGGATGTTACGAAAATGTTAAAAATATATTGCAAACAGAGGGACAATGATATATAATTTTTGTAACGGTTCAGAGCCAAAGTAAAATTTAAAACAGACGTAAAATGCTTGCATTTTTAAGGATGATTTTTAAATTTTATTTGGCGGATACGCTACACCGAGGAAACACAACGTGTTTTCGAGGTTGGATCTGAACTGTTACAAGTTTTGCGGGAAATAGTGATAAGGTGTTATTAATGAAAAGATTATATAGAACATTGTTACTACTTGTTATGGCGTTTGTGATGCTTGGAACAACGGTATTTGCTACGCCGGCAAGTGATAAGGAAAAAGCGGAAAAAGAATTAAAACAAGCCAAGAGTAAGATGACAAGCCTTATGAAGAAGATCAATGAGGCTGAAAGGGACTTAGTAAAAGTTGGCGCAGCCATTATTGAGGCAGAAGAAGATTTGGAAGAGGCAGAGGAAAAGGAAAAAGAGCAATACGAATCCATGAAACATCGTATTGTTGCTATGTATGAAAGCGGAAGTAGTTCCATGCTTGCTAAAGTACTAGAATCCGGAAACTTTGCTGAGATGTTAAAGCAGATTGAAAATGTGCAGACACTTCATGAATATGACAGAGCACAATTGGCAGAGTTTGTAGAGACAAAAGAGAAAATTGAGAATTTAAAAGCATCCTTAGAAGAAGACATGGCTGTTATTAAAAAGAAACAGAAGCAGTACAAGGCAGATAAGGATGATTTAAATAGAACAATTTCCAATCTGGAAGGCAAGATTGATGATTTGGAAGAGCAGATTCAAAAGGCGGCAAGCGATGCTTCTGGTTCTTCAAATAATTACGTTCCACCGGTTGGAACAGGTGGTGGCGGTGCGATTGTTTCCGCAGCCTATAAATATATGGGAGTCCCATACAGATGGGGCGGGACAAGCATGAAAGGTATTGACTGCTCCGGACTTGTTATGAGAGCACATGAAGCAATTGGCGTTAAATTGGCTCATTACTCAGGTTCTATCGGAAGTGGTGGACGAAAAGTTTCAAAGGCTGACAGACAGCCGGGAGATGTGGTATGCTATTCCGGTCACGTTGGAATATATGTGGGTAATGGTATGATGATTCATGCACCACAGACAGGTGACGTAGTAAGAGTTGTGAAGGTTTACGGTTCACCTTGGTATCGAAGATATTGGTAGAATTGTGGATGTTAATATAAATAGGTGGTTTAGACCTTATGAAAGGTTTAAACCACCTATTTTTGTGATTTTTAGTTCGTGAGGAAATCTTTGATTTGATGATAAATAATATCCATCAAATTATTACGTGCCTCCACACTTGCCCATGCAATATGTGGAGTAATCAGTAGACGTTTGCTGTCCTTAATTGGAAGGAATGGGCTGTTTGGGCTCATTGGCTCGGCACATAGCACATCCAAACCGGCTGCGGCTATTTCCTTCTTTTCAAGCGCGTCAGCAAGGTCCTGCTCTACCACAATGGCACCTCGACCTACATTCAGGAAAATAGCAGTTTCTTTCATTTTTAAGAAAGCTTCCGCATTCATCAGATTTTCGGTCTCTGGGGTAAGTGGTGCGTGAACAGAAACAATATCTGAGGTTTGAAGCAGGGTATCAAAATCTACTCGTGTATATCCGTCTTGATTGTTCTTACCTGTGGTGGAATAATAAATCACATTTGCGCCAAACATTTTAGCAATGTCGGCAACTCGGCGACCAATAGCTCCAAGTCCAATAATGCCCCAGGTCTTTCCATTTATCTCATGAAACTGTTCTGCAAAGTGGGTGAATGAGGTATCGTTTGCGTATTTCCCTTCTTTAACATAAGCATCGTAGTAACTTAATTTTTCTAATAGATAAAATAGCATCGCAAAAGTATGCTGAGCAACGGACTCTGTAGAGTAACCAGCTACGTTTCGCCATGCAATATTTCGCTTTGTCAGATAGTCTTTGTCTAGATTGTTCGTACCCGTAGCTGTGACACATACCAGTTTCAAATTTTGTGCACCGCCAATACTTTGCTCATTTATCAGACATTTGTTCGTGATTAGAACATCGGCTTCCGCAATTCTTTCAGGAATCTGTTCTTGAGTCGAAAAATCATAGGTTACAAATTCACCTAGTTTATTATATTTTGATAAGTTGATATTCTCACCGACACTTTTTGCATCTAAGAAAACTATTTTCATGGAACCCCTCCGTAATTCTCATTTTCTACCATTATAGGTAGTCCGTGAGTGTATGTCAAATATTGACTTGAATGGGAAGAAAATATATAATTCTTATATGTGTATTATGAGCGAAAAGAGAGGATGCAAAAGTTATGCTAAATAAACTAAAAGAAAATATCGAGAAGGTAATTATTGGAAAAGGAGAAGTGATTGACTTGATTCTTACGGCACTTATTTCCGGTGGTCATGTACTTCTGGAGGATATGCCGGGTACAGGGAAAACGATGCTTGCCAAAGCCTTGGCACGCTCCCTGGATGTGCCATTTTCAAGAGTTCAAATGACCCCGGATTTACTTCCTTCGGATGTGACCGGTCTTTCAATATATAATGTAAAGAGTGGAGAGTTTGAATTTCACCGAGGACCAGTGTTTACGAACATTTTGTTGGCAGATGAAATCAATCGTGCAACGCCGCGAACTCAGGCGAGTTTGCTGGAGTGTATGGAGGAGAAACAGGTTACGATTGATGGTGTTACAAGAAAATTAGAGAGGCCTTTTTTCGTGATTGCCACTCAGAATCCGTTGGAGACATCCGGAACTTTTCCATTGCCTGAGGCACAATTGGACCGTTTTACAATGCTTCTTAGCATGGGGCCTATGGAGGTGGAGCAGGAACGTATGATTTTGGAACACTATAGACTGAAAAATCCGATTGATGAGATTGCCGCTGTGGCAGGTGTAGAAGAGATTATAGAACTGCAGAAGACTTGTCGAGAAGTATATATTCATCCGGAACTTTTGGAGTACTTGCAGAAGATTTGTATTGCAACGAGAAACCGTAAAGAAATCAGGGTTGGTGTCAGTGTGCGTGGAATCCTGACATTTATGCGTACTGTACAGGCATATGCTTGTTTGCAGGGAAGAACTTATGTTGTTCCGGAAGATATTAAAAAACTGACGGTACCTGTATTGGCACACCGTTTAGTGTTGGAAGGCAGTTTTTATCTTCAGGATGCAGCAAGAACGCAAATGGAATTGATTTTAAAAGAAATACCGGTACCTACTGAAGAGTGGGGAAATGCGAAAGGATAGATATGACACTAGTTTACTTGGGGATTGTAGCGGCAGTTTGCATACTTGTCACGCTTTCTGTTTACAGCAAATTTTGGGACTATGGACTTACTGCGGATGTTTCATTCTCTCAGAATGAAGTGGAAGAAGGGCAAACGCTGATTATAAAAGAAAAAGTAGAAAATAGAAAAATGTTGCCGCTGCCTATGTTGATGGTGAAGTTTGAGATGGACCGCAATATCAAATGTGTGGATTCTGTCAATACCAGCGTTACGGATAAACAATATCGAAATGACTGGGTGTCTATTATGCCATATAAAAGGGTAACAAAGATGATTGAGGTGATTGGTACGAAACGAGGGATTTACAGTATTGATGACCTGCGACTTGTCACTTCAGATATTTTATTTCACAGTTTGCATAGTAAACCTATTCAGAATTACTCATGGCTTTATGTATATCCTGCAAGGTCGCGCTTTATGCAATTGCCGGAAATTTTCTGTCGGATGTACGGAGAATATCTTGTCAATCGACAACTTCAGGAGGATTCTATGGAATTTAAGGGGATTCGTGATTATACGCAGACGGACCCTATGCGTAAAGTCAACTGGAAGGCATCTGCACGGACAGGAAATTTGAAGGTGAATCAATATTTTGACAGTTCAAGTCAGAGAATTACAGTGTTTTTAAATATTAGCCAGAAGGGAATACTGCGATATTATGATTTGATAGAGGAATCCATACGCATTGCACGTAATTTTATTGAGGAATTTGTACATAAGGGGATACCTGTGCGTATTATCAGCAATAGTGTGGATAAACTGACGGGACAGGAGATTTATTTAAAAGAGGGAGCTGGGCTTTCACACATAGATGCGTGCCTGAAACAGCTTGCAAAAATGGATATTTATTCACCGGCACGTAATATGGAGGAGTTAATTAGGGAGCAGAATTTGAAAGAAAGTACTGCATCCTATAAGGGAGAAGTCTCCTTGCTGATTTCTGCAGAACAGACACCGGAACTTGCAGAGGCGTATCTGGATTATGCCGGAGAAGATGGAAGTGCAAACTGGCTGATACCGATTCATGAATCTATGAAAAGTTATTTAATGGAACATGTGAGCGATAAAAAACTTCGTGGAACCAGCGGGAATTATATTCATACGGAGTACCTTGTTATGGAGGAACTGGAACGATGAAACAGGTAATAAAAATTGGTACACATATGATAATAAGTGGAGCTTGTCTGCTTGCCGTGGCAAATGCATTTAACAGCGTGTGGGAGCTTTGGGGCTATAGTTTGGCAACCATGCTTTTAGGGGCTGTCTGCTGTGTCATACGGCAGAAGGAATGGTCTTTTTGGATGTTTATCGGAAGCCATTTGTTTCTGATTTTCGGGGGAGTTTTTGGCATATCTGTAGCAGGACTTAGAGGGTGGTATCTATTGATATGGATAACGCTTATATTATACTCTGCCATTTTGCGACTGGTGCCACAGGCACAAGGGCTGGATGAACCTGGATTAGTTTATGTGGCAATACTTATTCTTAATTATATGCTCATTTGTGCGCTGGACGGAAGCACTGCGATACAGCGTGTAAGTATCTTGACCGTCCTGTTTTACTTTTTGCTGTATTTGTTATATAGAAATTTGGCTTGTATGGATGAGTTTATTATGCTACAAGGTTTTTCCACCAAAGTGGATGAACAAGGCGTTCGAAAGTTAAATAATCGCCTGTCGCTTCTGTATACAACTATGCTGGGTACGATTCTTGGCTTGTTTAGTTTGTTTCGTGGGGAAAAGTTATGGGAAGTTTTTGCCGGCTGGCTTGAGAGAGCAATTCGTTATTTGCTGAGTTTTCTTCCAATAACAGAGCAGGTGCAACCAGAGGAAGAAGAGGAAATAAAAAATGGCATAGAAAATTTGGCTCAAGCAATGCCAGAAGAGCAGGACCCTTCCATATTCATGCAGGTATTGGGGGAAGTCATGCGCGTGGTGTTTACGATTTTTATTGTAGTAGCTGTTATTGCAGGAATCGTTTATGCGGCCATATATATTTATCGTCATTTCTACAATAAACAGAGCAGGACAGAGGAAAATAAAGTGATAGAAACACTTTCTTACGGTGATAGGATTGCGAAGAAAAGGAAACCTAGAATTTTTGCAAAGCCAGAGCAAAGTCCGTCTAGAAAGATTCGCAAGATATATAAAAGGAATATGAAACGACTGGGGGCAAAACGCATATCAGGATTTTCCTATATGTTACCGGAAGAACAGGTGAAGCTTTTGAGGGAACAGGGAACTGACGAGGAGACCATTAGAGAAATCAAATCCTTATACGAGAAGGCACGTTATAGTTCTGAATTGTTGACAGATAACGAGGTAGATTATATGCGAAGAATTATGTGAAAAATGTCAAAATTGGTATGGTTAACCAATTGACAATTGCTGTAATTTTTATGTATAATAATTAATAATGTCGTAACATAGGGGAAGTTACATTATTAAGGGGAGAAAA
>JAZSDK010000154.1:0-4982 GCA_045531155.1 Faecalimonas sp.
CTTTTGTTTTACTGTGGAAAAGTATAGCATGATGAAGTGTTGAAAACAAGGGAATGGAGGTGGATTTCACATTTTTTTTAGGATTTCAATTGAAAACATTTTGGAAAAAAGTTATACTATTATTTAGGAAGTTAGATAAAGGAATGAATAGTTGATGAAGAGTAATAAAACGAAAAAATATCAGAAACCGAAAATGGCGCACTGGCAACTGATTAATCTAGGCTTGATGCTATATGATGCATTGGCTGTTAATGTGGCATTCTTTTTGGCAATGTGGCTTCGATTTGATTGCTCAATTTCCGTGATGATGGATGAGTATCGATATTATCTGGAAGCATTCTTGAAATTTGCACCAATCTATACAGTTGTATCTATTCTGGTATTTTGGGGCATGCGACTCTATAAAAGTATCTGGCGTTTTGCAAGCTATACGGAATTACTGCGTGTGGCCATGACAACTGCTATTACCGGAGTTATTCAGACAGTGGGAATTACAATGCTTTTCCAGCGTATGCCGATTTCTTATTATGTGTTCGGTATCGTATTGCAGTTCTCTGCGGTGCTGGGAATTCGTTTCTCCTACCGACTGATTCTGAAACTTAGGAGCTTGCAGGAGAGAAGAGTACATGAGGCAACTGCCACCAATGTCATGATTATAGGGGCAGGAAAGGCCGGACAGACCATTTTGCGTGAATTACATACCAGCAGAGAGTTAGAGGTAAATGTCTGCTGTATTATCGATGATAATCCGAACAAATGGGGAAGGTATATTGACGGTGTTCCGGTTGTGGGTAATCGTGATGACATTATGACAACTGTGAAACAGTATCACATTGACCGTATCTTGTTTGCAATACCAAGTGCAAGTGCAGAAAACAAACGAGAAATCTTAAATATTTGTAAGGAAACAGGGTGTGAACTAAAAACGCTTCCTGGCATCTACCAGATGGTAAATGGGGAAGTGTCCATGAATAAAATGCAGAATGTTACGGTGGAAGATTTGCTTGGACGTCCGCCGATAGAAGCTGACATGGAGCAGGTGTATGAATTCATACACGGTAAGAAGGTTTTGATTACCGGTGCAGGCGGAAGTATTGGAAGCGTCATTGCTCAGCAAGTGGCGGAGCACAAACCGGAGCAATTGGTACTGTTTGACGTATATGAAAATAATATCTATGATTTGCAGCACGAGCTTCAAATAAATTATCCGGAGTTAAATTTGGTTGTTCTGATTGGTTCCGTGCGTGACAGTAGAAGAATCTACCAAGTATTTGAAACCTATCATCCGGAAGTAGTGTACCATGCGGCAGCTCATAAGCATGTGCCACTCATGGAGACGAGCCCGAACGAGGCGATAAAAAATAATGCAATTGGTACATATAAGACGGCGTATGCGGCAATGGTAAATGGCTGTGAAAGATTCGTGCTTATCTCAACAGATAAGGCGGTGAATCCAACCAACATTATGGGTGCCAGCAAACGTCTCTGCGAAATGATTATCCAGACCTTTGACTATATGATTAAAGAAGGAAGGGCGCAGGAACTTCCGGAAATCTTCGAGCATGCAGTGAAGAAAGAGAAAAACAAGAACAATCTAAAAGAGATTCAGCCAAAGACAGAGTTTGTGGCAGTACGTTTCGGAAATGTACTTGGAAGCAACGGTTCCGTTATTCCTTTGTTTAAGAAGCAAATCGAAAAAGGTGGTCCGGTTACGGTTACACATCCGGACATTATCCGTTACTTTATGACCATTCCGGAGGCAGTAAGTCTTGTGCTTCTTGCTGGAACCTATGCGAAAGGCGGGGAAATCTTCGTGCTTGATATGGGCTCACCAGTCAAGATTGATACACTTGCAAGAAACTTGATTAAGCTGTCAGGCTTCAAGCCGGATGTGGACATTAAGATTGAGTATTTGGGACTTCGCCCAGGCGAAAAGCTTTACGAAGAGAAGCTGATGGCTGAAGAAGGTCTTAAGAATACACCAAACCGTTTGATACATATTGGCTGCCCAATTCCATTTGATATGGATAAATTCGTTGTTCAATTGGATGAGTTGATGGTGGCAAGTTATAAGAATAAAGACAATATTCGTGAGCTGGTAGAAGCGATTGTGCCGACCTACCATCCGGCAGGAGAGCATGGAAGCGAATTCAAGGGAAAAGCTTACGAAGAACAAAGAAGACAGATGGAAGCGTAAATAAAGTCTGTTTCGCACTCATTTCTCAATATCACTTTCTTTTTTTGATACGATAAGGAAAAAAAGGAGGTCGGAGGTATGGGTGCTATCTATATCGATTTGGAACAAGTATTGAGAGAGAATGGAGTCAGCAAGAATCGCCTGTGCATTCATTGCAGCCTACAGAGAACGCAGCTAAATAATTACTGCAAGAACAAGGTTGGCAGAGTGGATTTGACGATACTCGGAAGGATATGCGAGTATCTGGGGTGCACGCCAAATGATATTTTGAAAATGACAGAAAAGTAAAAGGAAACACCACGCGTGTTGGCACTACTTTTATTTATAGTATATCAAATTATCTAAAAAAACAACATATTTTCGAAAGGTTTCGAAAAATATTCTTCTCTTGCATATGCTTTGCCAAGGTGCTATAATCTTAGCAAAGCATATTTTCTTTTGCAGAGCATGTTGCTTTGCATTCTAGAAGGGAATGCTCCCATCATTTACACATATCAGTATGATTGCATGACATTGTAATTATATATTTAGAAAATCCATGCTTTTAATTTCACATTAACGAAGGCAGGAGTTTCTATTTGTGCTCCTGCGAAGAACAGGAGGAAAAGAATATGGGAAAAGACATAGGCTGGAAGGGATTCCTTTCAGACGATGAACGCTACGCTGATGTCATTAATGGCATTGGGTGTAGAGGAGAGCAGGTTGTGAAAAAAGAACACCTGCAGGAAATGGACACACAAACAGGATTTTTGCGTAGTCCGAAATTTGTTCACAAAATAATACAATCAAGGAAAAGCTATGTAAAGGTTAGAGATTGTATTAGAAAAGTCGCCTTTGGCACGAACTTTGCAATTATAGGTATAGAAAATCAAGAAACAATGGATTATTCAATTCCGCTTAGAAATATGTCATATGATGTGGATGCATATGAGAAACAAGCTGCCAAAATACGAAAAGAAGTAAGAAAATTTTATAAGGGATTAAGTACGGGAGAGTATCTCTATGGATTCCGAAAGAATGATAGGTTATTTCCAGCGGTGACGTTTATCTTGTATTCTGGTTCCAAACCATGGGAAGGACCTAAAAGCTTACATGAAATGTTAGATTTTACGGATATTCCAGAAGAACTAAAAGAAATGGTAGCAGACTATAAAATCAATTTAGTGGAAATTCGAAACCTGGAAGATACGAGTGTCTTTAAAACGGATGTACGTCAGGTTTTTGATTTTATTCGTTGTTCTAATGATAAGAATGCGTTAAAAAAGCTAGTGGAAACAGACGATTATTATAAAAATATGGAAGAGGATGCATTTGATGTGGCTGTGCAATATACAAATGCAACGGAATTAATTGAAGCAAAAGAATATTATGAGAAGGAAGGTATGGTTGATATGTGTAAAGCACTGACGGAGCTAATTGAAGATGGAAAGCAAGAAGGAAAGCAGATAGGAAAAGATGAAAAATTAAAAGAATTGGTTGTAAAGAAAGTGAAGAAGGGGCTTTCTGTTTCTGAGATTGCGGATGTACTCGAGGAGGATGAAGAAATAATTGGGAAGATAATCGAGAGTCTTAAATAACACACTTGCGGGCTTGGAGAATAATAAAGGATAGGATATATGGCGAGTAACTTCGGTTGCTCGCTTTTTCTTCTTTTCTTCGACATTTCTCTCAGCCCCCTTGTAAAAAAATGAATTTTGGAGTACAATAAACTAGTTAAAGTGTGCGTAACGAAAGAGTAGGAAAAGCTATGGAAAAAAGGATTTATCTTTCTTCGCCAACAATGCACGGAGAAGAACAAAAATTTATTCAAGAAGCATTTGATACCAATTGGGTAGCACCACTTGGACCAAACGTAAATGCATTTGAAAAAGAGATGGCAGAATATGTGGGAATTGGACATGCTACTGCGCTAAGTGCCGGAACGGCAGCCTTGCATCTGGCAATCAAACTGGCCGGAGTAAAAGCCGGGGACAGAGTGTTTGTATCTTCACTGACATTCTCAGCTACATGTAATCCGATTACATATGAAAATGCAATTCCGGTATTTATTGATTCTGAGAGAGATACTTGGAATATGTCGCCGGAGGCATTGAGAAAAGCATTCGAAAAATATCCGGACACGAAGGTGGTTGTAGTAGTACATCTTTATGGAACACCTTGTAAATTAGATGAGATTATGTCAATCTGCGAAGAGCATGGTGCAATATTAATTGAAGATGCAGCAGAAAGTTTGGGTGCAACCTACAAAGGTAAAATGACTGGTACGTTTGGGAAATACGGTATCTACTCATTCAATGGAAATAAAATTATTACAACTTCAGGTGGCGGAATGCTTGTCTCTGAAAGTGAAGAGGATATGAAGAAAGCAACATTCTGGGCGACACAGGCAAGAGAACCAGAAAGACATTACGAGCATAAAGAGATAGGGTATAACTATCGTATGTCAAATGTCGTGGCTGGTATCGGACGAGGACAGTTATTACATCTAGATGAGCATGTTGCATTAAAGAAAAATATCTATGATACATATAAAAAGGCGTTTGAAGATATCGAAGATATTGAAATGAATCCGATTCCAGAGGATTGCGAGGCAAACTATTGGTTATCTTGTATGACTTTAAGGCCAGGATGCAAAGTAACACCACTTGATATTATGATTGCTCTAGAAAAAGAGAATATTGAAAGCAGACCAATCTGGAAACCGATGCATATGCAACCGGTATACAAAGAAAATGATTTTGTTACAGCGGAAGTAAAGGCAAGTGTTGGGGAAGATATCTTTGAC
>JAZSDK010000010.1:0-9739 GCA_045531155.1 Faecalimonas sp.
AAATTAGGAGTTATAGAAATTGAATAAAAAATATATAGACAAAGAAGAGTGGATTGAAAGGCTTGAAGAAGAATTATCTACTTGTAAAAACGAGAAAAGAAAAGAATATTTAACAATTTGGATTAATGCTATTAAATGTCAACCAACACTTGATGAAAAAGAGATAATTCGCAAGGCATTTGAGAGAGTTGTGGAGAGGTTGAAGGAGTTAAAAACAAATGCGTTTGATGATGAATCTGTGATTATAAGTGATGCAATCGAAATTGTAAAAGAGGAGTGTGGAATCAATGAGTGAGATTAAATTATTACCTTGTCCGTTCTGTGGTAGTGAAGATATTAAGGATTTTGGCAGTTCAGCAATAGGAGGTCTTTCATTATTATATTATGTAACTTGTTGCGAATGTCATTGTCGCACAGTTGTAAAATCTACGAAAGAAGAAGCAATACAAGCATGGAACACACGCAAGCCAATAGAACGAATTATTAAAAAAGTACAAGAAAGACAAAAATTTCATAAAGAAATATATAATGAAAACGAAAAAGAATTAGAATGGGCGGTCTCACGATTCAATATCAATTCTTGTGAACGTGTAAAAGCCGTTCAAGGTAATGTGATTGAAGCGTATGATTACTCACTAGCAGTGGTCAAGGAAGAAGGTGGGATTGAATGAAATCACAAGAAGCGATTAAACATTATCGTTACGGAATAACGCACGATATTTATAAAGAGCCAGTTACAACTTATGCGAAATTGTCAATCCAAGCCCTAGAAGAAGTCGAACAGTACAGAGCATTGGGAACTGTGGAAGAACTGAAAGAAGCAAGGGAATTCAAAAAATACTTTGACGAATTGTATGGTGAAGGTTTAGAAGTTGCAAATTGGCATAAAAATGGAGATTTAGAACCATTCGATAATTTCTATGAATCAGCGTTAG
Source organism: Faecalimonas sp. (assembly GCA_045531155.1). GTDB lineage: Bacteria > Bacillota > Clostridia > Lachnospirales > Lachnospiraceae > Faecalimonas. Next base: position 936 of record JAZSDK010000010.1, read on the forward strand.
ATAGGAGTGAAGAAGATGATTAAAGAATTAAACAGTTTACATCACAAGATTTTACATAATACTTCATTTGCGAGTGAAGTAACTGAATCAGAAATACAAGCGTTAGTTATGGCAAAGGATTTGTTAGTGCAACCAAAAACAGATTGGATTCCGTGTGAAGAAAGGTTGCCGAGCGAAAGTGGAACGTATTTAGTTACAGATAAGGTTTTTGATGGAGAAAGTATTTATTACAAGACAGGTACGTCATATTTCAACGGAGAAACATGGCATAGCGATTTTGAAGGAATTTACAACGGTAGGAAAAATATTGGAAGACGCGTAATCGCATGGTCAAATCTTCCACAACCATACAAGAAAGAAGGTGCAGAGTAATGGCATTTTGTAAACATAGAGTGATGGATAAGTGCAAGAAAGATAACAGACCTTGTATTTATAGTAAAGAATGTTGTGAGCCAGAAGAAAAGAAAATAACCAACGCAGACCGAATACGGAATATGACGGATGAGGAGTTGGCAGAGTTTTTATCAGAGGTTAAGTACGATGGCATTTATTATGCAGAGGGGCAAGATTACCCAATGAAGTCAGAAGTTTGGATAGAATGGATACAAGCAGAAGCAAAAGAAGGTAACTCTAATGAGAATACCTAACCGCAGCGTAATGTACAAACGCTACCTAGACGGAGATATAACCGAAGCTGAGTACAAGACCTACCTAGCAGAGCAAGAGGAAAGAGAGAGGCAGGCTTCGGAGAGGTTTGAAAGAACAGTAGAGAAATTAAAGATTGAAAAGGAAGAAATAAAATAGTGAAGAGAATAGCAAAATTTGAAAAAGTTAGTTTAAAACAGTTTATTAAAGACTGGATTGATACATTTGGTAATCGACCAGACCATATTATTACAGAGATTTATAATAATATCAAATTACCTAAAAGGGCTACATATGGAAGTGCAGGGTACGATTTTTTTACACCGATTGATATTGTATTACAACCAAATTCTACAATTAAAATTCCAACAGGAATTAGAGTTAAAATGGATGATGGTTGGGTATTGAAATGTTATCCTAGAAGTGGTCTTGGTTTCAAATATAGAGCGCAGTTAAATAATACGGTTGGTATCATAGACAGTGATTATTATTACTCTGATAATCAAGGACACATCTTTGCTAAAATCACCAATGATACAAACGAAGCAAAATTGCTAAAGATTAAATCTGGTGAAGGATTTATGCAAGGTATTTTTGTGGAATATGGCATTACGATTGATGACGATGTAAATGAAGTTAGGAACGGTGGATTTGGCAGTACAACAAAATAAATGTATAAAACTTCCAACAAGTGAAATACTTAAAATAAAAAAGGTGGAGATATAAGATTTTAAACGTAGTAGTAAAAGACAAAAACGGATATGTTTTAGATGAAGTAGAATTAAGAAATAAAGAGATTGATGTTGACACATATTATGTTAATATTGATAAAATTACAAATAGAATAAAAGAAAATGTTTCGACAGTATAAAATTACCTTACAATATATGTAGAAAAAATAAAAACAATATGATATAATAATGGCTGTAGCAATACGGTCATTATTTTTTTTGTTTTGAGGTGTTTATTTTATGAAAGAGAAATACGCTGCCATATACATTAGAGTTTCAACAGATGCACAAGCAGAAGAGGGCTATTCATTAGATGCTCAAAAGGAACAATTGACTGCTTATTGTATTTCAAAAGGGATTAAGAATTATGAATATTATATAGATGGTGGATGGTCAGGTAAGAATTTAGAAAGACCTGAAATGCAAAGATTAATAGATGACGCAAAAGAAGAAAAAATATCTCATTGTGTCGTTTACAAATTAGATAGAATGTCACGTTCACAAAAAGATACGTTATATCTTATAGAAGATGTATTTAATCCTCATGGAGTAGACTTTGTGTCATTAAATGAGAGTATGGATACCTCTACCCCTATGGGAAGACTGATGCTCGGAATCTTATCAGCCTTTGCTCAATTAGAAAGAGAAAATATCCAATTACGAACACGAATGGGCATGAAAGAACGTGTTAAAGAAGGATTTTGGATGGGCGGTGGAAGAATACCATTTGGTTATGACTATGATAAAAACGAAGGTATTCTAAAACCAAATAAAGATGCAGAAAAAGTTCGTCAAATATATGATTTGTATATTCAAGGATATTCGGCTCAAAGTATTGCAAATATGTTGGGATTGAAATATGACAGACTTGCAATTCAAATACTAAAACGAAAAAGTAATTATGGTATCATTGAGTATAATGGCGAAGAATATCAGGGAAAACATGAACCAATTATTTCTAAAGAAACATATGATTTAGCAATGAGTGAAATGATTAAACGTTCTATATCAAATGTTACGACTTCCGAATACCTATTAACTGGGTTAGTTTATTGTGGTAAATGTGGTGCAAAAATGCGTTATCAAGCATGGGGTAAAAAAGGTCATAAATTTGTCTGCTATTCACAACAAAGCAGTAAACCTTATCTTGTAAAAAATCCAGATTGCGACCAAGAGAAACATTGGGCTGATGAAATTGAGAATATTGTAGTAAAAACTTTATTTAAATTAAAAGAGAAAAATAAAAGTACAACAAGCGAGGAGATTAAACAATCTGCATTAGACGTATTAAACAATCAAAGAGAAGAATTGGAGCGAAAAATTAAAAGACTATACAACCTTTATGCTGAATCAGAAAATGATATTTTATTAGACACTATTGAAGAAAATACGAAAAAATTAGATTCAATCAACAACATGATTAAAAGCGAAATTAAACAAGTAAATACATTAAAAAATAGAAACAAAGTAAAGGATGAGATAAATACTCTTGAAGAAAAATGGGAGTACATGACCCAAAAAGAAAAACAAAGTATCATTAGAACACTTGTAAATAAGGTGGTTGTAACAGATGATAATATTGAAGTGTTATTAAATATATAATCTTTTCGACAAGGTACATTCATCGGAACCGCATAGGTTGAAAATTTCACATCCAATTCCGTATTAAAGTTATTAATTGCCTTAATTAAGCCAACACACCCTATTTGAAACAGGTCATCCACATTTTCATTACTGTTTGAAAAACGCTTGATAACACTAAGGACAAGTCTTAAATTTCCTTTAATATATTCTTCTTTAGCTTCTTGATCCCCCTGCTTAATTCTTGCAAAAAGTTCCTTCTTCTCATCTTCCTTTAACAATGGAAGCTTTGATGTATCCACACCACAGATCTCCACTTTATTAAGAGCCATCCTGTTATCCTCCTACTATATTTCGTAATAGTAAAATGATGCACAAAATGGCTCCAAACTATTCTATTCTATATGAAAATAAAAAAACTTTTAGCCCTTGACAAACAACTATTGAAATTTAATCATGTTCATAATATGATTAAAATATAAACTTAAATAGGAGGTCATCATGTACAAAGCATGCATTTTCGACTTGGATGGTACATTGACAGATACACTAGAGTCATTGACCTATTCTGTAAATGCTACGTTAAGTGAACTGGGGTTGTCGCATATTACGGATGAGCAATGTAAAGCCTTTGTAGGAAGTGGAGCGCGCAAATTAATTGAACGTTCATTAAAGGCTGCGGGAGATCCTGAACTTCTTCATATGGAGAAAGCAATGAAGGTATATGGAAGGGTTTTTAAAAAAAATTGTACCTATCACGTTGCGCCATATGAAGGGATTGTAGAACTGTTGGATACACTGAAGGCTTTAGGAATCCGTTTGGCAGTTTTGTCTAACAAACCGCATTTGCAGACGAAAGATGTTGTTACAACCTTTTTTGGAGATGATACATTTATATGTGTGCAAGGTCAGCAGGAGAGTATCCCAAGGAAACCAGACCCAACAGCCGTATTTATAATTGCAAAAGAACTGAATGTGGCGAATGAAGAGTGTCTTTATATAGGAGACTCGGATGTGGACATGCAGACAGGGAATGCGGCAGGAGTAACAACAATCGGTGTGACCTGGGGATTCCGTTCGAGAGGGGTTTTGGAGGAAAACGGTGCAGTATATATTGTAGACAAGGCAGAAGAAATAATTTCAATTGTAAAAGGAGAAAAATAACATGTACGAATACGATGAAGAATGCTTGAAGGTTTTTTTGAAAAAACAATTACAATTATTTGATGAACCAGTTGCAGATACAATGGAAGAAGCAGAAGCGTTTTTAGAGGACTGTATGGCAGTTGTGGTAGATTCGCTGAGAGAAGTGAGAGACTATTTTGAAGAAAACGGCACAGATATTTCTGATATGGGAAATGATGAATTAGAAGAGGCTTCAGAAGTATTTGCCCTGCCAAGTGGAAGATACCTCATTGTAGAAGGATAAAAAAGCTTCTGGCTCAAAGGAATGAGCCGGAAGCTTTTTATTGTAGCTATATTTAGTTTTCTTGTAAACTGAACTTTAGTCAGTTTTTCCTTTTTCAATGGCTTCTTCAATTGCATTTAATATAACCTGTGAGGTATATGGACTGTCCTTGCTGTATGCAATATCTTCTAATGACTGGGTCTCGTAAATCTGCTCTGCGATGTATTCGATGGTTGGTTGTGCAAGGGGATACATGGTGGCAACAGATTCGTCTAAATTTGTAAAACGAATGGCATTAATATGTGAACTGTCAAGGGAAACTTCTACTTCTAAAGTTGTATTGTTTAGTGTGATGGTGGAAGTGTAGATTCCCGGAATATAGCGTTGTTCCTGTTTTTTGGAATCTTTTTGTTTTGGAAAAAACATAAATGCTAATAATATAATTAATAAAATGCCGAGTAAGGCAAACACCGCAGTGTAAATAATCTCTTTCATGTGCAAGACCACAATTCTTGTCTTAGAACTCATAAGCGCCTCCTAAGTGGATGAAATTTCTTTTTTTATATTGTATGTAAGGGAAAGGAAAATTATTCATTGGTTTTGCGTGACAAACGAAGGACATTCTTGTAAAATAAAAAAGACAAAAGCGAAAAGAGGTGTAAATATGTTTATTATTGTAGGACTTGGCAATCCGACTAATGAGTACGCAGGTACCCGTCATAATGTGGGATTTGATGTAATAGACGCAATTGCGGACAAATATAATATATCGGTTACAGAACGCAAACACCGTGCTTTTTGCGGGAAAGGTATTATTGGAGGACAAAAGGTAATACTGGTGAAACCGCAGACTTACATGAATCTTAGTGGTGAGAGTGTGCGTTCTGTCTTGGATTTTTACAAGGTAGACGTTGAAACAGAGCTTCTGGTTATTTTTGATGATGTTAGTCTGGATGTAGGACAACTTCGTATTCGTAAAAAAGGAAGTGCAGGAGGCCATAACGGAATTAAGAATATCATTCAACATTTAGGGACAAATGTATTCCATCGAATCAAGGTGGGAGTTGGAGAGAAACCAAAGGATTATGACCTTGCTGATTATGTGCTCGGACATTTTTCTAAAGGGGAAAAAGAGCAGATGGAGGAAGGATATAAAAAGGCTGTAAATGCTGTGGAATTGATGCTGCAGGGCGAGGTTGATGCGGCTATGAACGAATTTAACAAAAAAGTTGTGAAGGAGTAAATATGAAGGCTTTCATAGCACCACTTATGGAACTGGCGGAATTTGAGACAGTTCAGAAGAAATGCAAGAAAGAGAAGGGAATTTTGCAGTTTGCAGGCTGTGTAAATTCTCAAAAGACACATATGATGTATGCACTGGGCGATGGTTTTGATTTCAAAATCATCGCTACTTCTAGTGAGATGAAAGCGAAACAAATATATGAAGAATATCGTTTTTTAGATAACAATGTCTATCTCTATCCGGCGAAGGATTTACTTTTTTATCAGGCAGATTTGCGTGGCAAGTATTTGATGAAGCAACGGATGGAAGTGTTTCAGGCAATGATGGAGCAGGGTAATCTGACAGTAGTGACCAGCTTTGACGGATTTATGGATGCCCTGTTGCCACTTCATGTGATGAAGGATAGGGTTCGCGTTTTTAAACTTGGTGACACGGTTGATTTTGAACAGTTGAAACGAGACCTGATATCCTTGGGATATGATAGAGAAGAAGAGACCTCTGGACCGGGACAGTTCGCTGTGAGAGGCGGCATATTGGATATTTATCCATTGACAGAAGAAGTTCCAATTCGTATTGAATTATGGGGAGACGAGATTGATTCCATTCGTACCTTTGATGTGGAAAGCCAGCGTTCCATTGAAAATCTGGAGCAGATTACTATATATCCTGCCAGTGATTTTTCGGAGGAAGAGGCCAAACGGGTTTCTTTTTTGGACTATTTTGATTTGGATAAGACTATTTTGTTTTTGGATGAACCGGTTCGTCTGATAGAAACAGGTGAAGGGGTTGCGGCAGAATTTGTGCAGGCCCAGGCCAATCGTATGGAGAGTGGATATGAGGTTTCGGACGAAGAAATGAAGTTATTTACAGCAAAAGAAGTGGCAGATAAGATGAACCACTTCCATTGTGTTGCATTTTCGGCCTTAGAAATGAAATGCAAGGAGTTAAAGGCACGAGAAGTTTTCCATTTGCAGAGTAAGAGCGTGAATCCATACAACAATAGCTTTGAACTTTTGACACGAGACTTGAAGCGTTTGAAACGAACGGGATATCGAGTTGTGCTTTTATCAGGTTCTAGAACAAGAGCCAAACGTCTTGCAGAGGATTTGCGGGATTATAATTTGAGCAGTTTTTATAGTGAGGATCTTGACCGCCAGGTTGGCGAGGGCGAAATTCTGGTTACGTATGGACATGTGACAGAAGGATATGAATATCCAATGCTAAAGTTCATGGTGATTTCAGAAACGGACATTTTCGGAAAGACAAAGAAAAAAAAGAAACGTAAGACCTATGAAGGTCAGAAAATTCTTAATTTCGCGGAACTCAAAACTGGCGATTACGTAGTGCATGAAAATCATGGACTTGGAGTTTATCAAGGCATTGAGAAAATAGAAATTGATAAAGTAGCAAAAGATTACATGAAGATTTCCTACGCAGGAGGAGGCAACCTTTATATTCCGGCTACCCAACTGGATTTGATTCAAAAATATGCCAGTGCGGATGCTAAAAAGCCGAAACTGAATCGTTTGGGCGGACAAGAGTGGAATAAAACCAAGAGCCGAGTGCGAGGTGCAATCAAGGAGATTGCCAAGGATTTGGTGGAATTATACGCAGCACGACAGCAAAAAGCAGGCTTTGTATATGGGGAGGATACGGTTTGGCAAAGGGAATTTGAGGAGATGTTCCCTTTCGAAGAGACGGATGACCAATTGCTTGCCATTGAAGCAGTCAAGCGCGATATGGAAAGCACGAAGATTATGGACCGTCTCATTTGCGGTGATGTTGGTTATGGCAAGACAGAGATTGCCATTCGAGCTGCTTTCAAGGCTGTGCAGGAGAATAAACAGGTGGTTTATCTAGTGCCGACAACGGTGCTTGCACAGCAACATTACAATACCTTTATGCAACGTATGAAGGAATTTCCGGTGCGTGTGGATTTGATGTGCAGATTTCGTTCCAGTGCGCAGCAAAAGAAGACCGTCGAGGATACAAAAAGAGGACTGGTGGATATCATTATAGGAACACATCGTGTCCTGAGTGATGATTTAGAGTTCAAGGATTTGGGTCTTTTGATTATAGACGAAGAACAACGTTTTGGTGTGCAGCATAAGGAGAAAATCAAGAAATTAAAAGAAAACGTAGATGTGTTGACTTTGACTGCGACACCGATTCCAAGAACCCTTCATATGAGTTTGATTGGAATTCGTGATATGAGTGTTTTGGAAGAGGCGCCTAATGACCGTATGCCGATTCAGACCTATGTCATGGAATATAATGATGAAATGGTGCGCGAGGCCATTCAGAGAGAATTATCCCGTCAAGGACAGGTGTATTATGTATATAACAAGGTCAAGGATATTGACGAAATAGCAGCCAAAATACAAAAGTTGGTTCCGGAAGCAACAGTGGCATATGCCCATGGGCAAATGAAAGAGCACAAATTGGAAAATATCATGCTGGATTTTATTAACGGAGAAATCGATGTGCTTGTTTCCACTACGATTATTGAAACGGGCCTTGATATTTCCAATGCAAACACCATGATTATTCATGATGCGGACCAATTGGGATTGTCACAGATGTATCAGCTTCGAGGACGTGTGGGACGTTCCAATCGTATGGCATATGCATTTTTGATGTATCGCCGTGACAAATTGCTTCGTGAAGTGGCAGAAAAAAGGCTTGCTGCCATACGTGAATTTACAGATTTGGGTTCCGGATTTAAGATTGCCATGCGTGATTTGGAGATTCGCGGTGCAGGGAATCTCTTGGGGGCTGAGCAACACGGTCATATGGAAGCAGTGGGTTATGATTTGTACTGTAAGATGCTGAATGAAGCGGTGAAGCATTTGAAGGGTGAAATGGAAGAGGAGCCTTATACAACCACGGTTGATTTGAATGTGGATGCATTTATTCCTGCATCATATATTCCAAATGAATATCAAAAGTTAGATATCTATAAACGTATTGCATCCATTGAAAATGAAGAGGAAATGGATGACATGTTAGAGGAGTTGATAGACCGTTTTGGGGATGTGCCGAGGAAGGTACAGCAACTTCTTCACATTGCACTTCTGAAAGCATTGGCCCATCAGGCATATGTTATCAGTGTGGAGCAGAAGGGTGATGTCATTAAATTTATTATGTATGAGAAGGCAAGAAGTCGGATCGTAGCCATGTCGTTCTGTGAGCCAAG
>JAZSDK010000152.1:0-8729 GCA_045531155.1 Faecalimonas sp.
CGTGCTTAGTTTTTCGCGAAGCTTGGGGACAGAACTGGCAAAAGACGGAATCTATGTTACGGCAGTATGTCCGGGACCGGTGGATACAGAATTTTTTGAAACCTCCGGAAAACAAGATAATCCGATGAAAGAGGCAACAATGGTCAAGCCGGAAGCTGTTGTGAAGCAGGCTCTTATTGATGCGAGAGATGGTAAGGATGTTTCTATATATGGAGCGGCTATGAAAGCAACAAAGGCAGCAACCAAGATTTTGCCACATCGATTACTTTTAGATGCTATGGATAAATTTTGGTAGAGAAGGGGACGCAAATGAAAATAAGAAAAGGGGATGCTGGTTATATTTGCCGGCGCAAAAGAAATTGTATTATAAAAACGGTTGTTGAGTTTGGTATCGTAATAGCCTTGTTTCTTCTAGGGATATGGCAAACAGGTGACCGAATGAATTTACTGACGGTGGTTGCAATACTTGGATGTCTGCCGGCTTCGAAAGCATTGGTGGAAGTAATTATGATTGCACCACACAAGTCTGTTCTCAGTGAAACAGAAAAAGAAATTAAAGCTAACACAGAATACTTAACAACTGCATTTGATATGGTATTTACAAGCGAAAAGAAAATTATGCCGGTTGATTGCATTGTGATTTCAGACAACACCATTTGTGGTTACACTTCCAAGGAAAAGGTTGATACAAATGAGGTGGCAAAGCATATAAAGAAATATTTGGATTCCAATAAATATACAAAGGTTTCTGTGAAGATTTTCGATAATTATAAGAACTTTGTATCGAGAATAAAAGAAATGAATCAACTTGCCATAGAAGAAAAGAAGCAAGAGAAAGAAAAAGAGTTGGGAATTCGCCGAGTTATCTTAAGTCTTTCATTGTAATGGAGAGAGTATGCAGGAGATTATTGTGAGTGGAAATGAGGCTGGTCAGCGTTTTGACAAGCTTCTTGCAAAATACTTAAATGAGGCACCAAAAAGTTTTATTTATAAAATGCTTCGCAAAAAGAATATTGTATTAAATGGGAAAAAGGCAACGGGTAATGAGAAACTTGCAGTTGGCGATTCTGTAAAGATTTTTCTTGCAGATGAAACCATTGCTAAGTTTTCCAAGCAAGAGATTATTCGCACGAAGGCAAAATTGGATATCGTTTATGAAGACTCCAATGTGCTTATGATTAATAAACCTGTAGGCATGCTTTCACAAAAAGCAGATATGAAAGATACATCAGTGGTTGAACATGTGATATCCTATCTGTTGGATAGCGGACAAATCACAGAGGAGGAGTTGCGTTCCTTTAAACCATCTATTTGCAATCGATTAGACCGTAACACAAGCGGACTTATCATTGCAGGAAAAAGCCTGATTGGTCTGCAGGTGATGGGAACGCTTTTTAAAGAACGTTCTTTGAAAAAATATTACCGCTGTCTGGTCCATGGAAGCATAAAAGAGAAAAAATATATCAAAGGATATTTGACAAAAGACGAAAATACGAATAAAGTAAGTATATTACAGTCTAAAGAGGCAGATAGTCTTCCGATTGAGACTGAGTATAGACCACTGTGGTCTAACGAAAGGTGTACGCTTTTAGAGGTGCATTTGATTACAGGAAGGACGCATCAGATTCGTGCACATTTGGCATCGGAAGGACATGCTATCATTGGGGACTACAAATACGGTAATCGAAAGATTAATGATGTATATAAAAACAAATACAAGCTGGAAAGCCAATTACTGCATGCCTACCGTGTGGAAATGCCAAAACTAGAAGGTGAATTGGAAGTGCTTAGTGAAAAACACTTTGTAGCACCAATTCCAACATTATTCCAAACGATTTTAGATACAGAGAAAAGAGAAGGATAATTCACATGGGAACATGGAATTCAAGAGGACTTAGAGGTTCCACTTTGGAGGAATTTCTTAATCGTACAAATGAAAAATATTTGGAGCAGGGCCTTGCGTTGATTCAAAAAATACCAACACCAATTACTCCGGTTCAGATTGATAAAGAGCATCGCCATATTACGTTGGCCTATTTTGACCAGAGAAGTACGGTAGACTACATTGGCGCTGTACAAGGGATTCCTGTCTGTTTTGATGCGAAGGAGTGTAATACAGACACATTTCCACTGCAGAACATCCACGAGCATCAAGTGAATTTTATGGGAGAATTTGAAAAACAGGATGGAATTTCTTTCTTGATTATTTATTATAGTGCAAGAAACAAATTATATTATATGAAATATGATGAATTACTCAAGTTTTGGGATCGTGCCAAGGATGGCGGACGAAAAAGCATCCGTTATGAGGAATTGAATCCAAACTATTTTATGCAATTAAAAAATGGATGTTATGTTCCATTTTTAGATGCGTTGCAAATGGATTTAGAAGAAAGGGACTAGGTTAGGAGGACTTCATGAAACAGAAGAATTTACATACACCGGACGGCGTTAGAGATATTTACAGCGCCGAATACCGTAAGAAAAACGAGTTGGAAAACAAACTACAGAAAGTATTTGGTTTATACGGATATCATAATGTTCAAACACCGATGTTTGAATACTTTGATGTGTTTGGAAAAGAAGTGGGAACCATTCCGTCAAAAGAATTATACAAATTTTTTGACCGTGAGGGTAATACATTAGTCTTGAGACCAGATATTACACCATCGATTGCAAGAATGGCAACCACATTATATGATACAGAGAAACTGCCAATTCGTCTGTGCTATAAGGGCAATACATTTATTAATCATTCCAGTTATAGAGGAAGATTACATGAAACCACGCAGGCAGGAGCCGAGCTTATAGGTTTGGATTCTGTGGAAGCTGATGCAGAGATGGTTGCTATGGCTGTAGAGAGTTTAAAGGAAGTAGGGTTAGCGGATTTCCAAATTCATATTGGAAATGTAGAATTCTTTGAAAGCTTTATTGCGGAAACAGGTTTAGATAAAGAACAGGAATTACAGCTTCGTGAATTTATCAGCAACCGAAACTATTTTGGTGTAGATGAACTTTTGCAAAATGTCAATACAAAGGAGACAACCAAAGCCGCTTTTCAGGTTCTGCCTGAATTGATAGGTGGCGTCGAGGTTCTTCGTGAAGCCGAGAAATACGCCTTGAATTCCCGAACCCTTGAAGCATTGAAACGCTTAGAAGCGCTGTATGATTTATTAACGGCTTATGGTGTGGAAAAATATGTTACATTTGATTTGAGTATGAGTGGAACCTATGGATATTACACAGGCATTATATTCCGCGGATATACATACGGGACAGGGGATGCTATTGTAAAAGGTGGACGTTATGACCATTTGTTAGAAAAATTCGGAAAGGCATCGCCATCTATAGGATTTGTCATTGTTGTGGATGAACTTTTAAATGCGTTTGCAAGACAAAAACTTCCAATCCCTTACAAGAATAAGAATACGTTTATTCTTTATGATGCCAATAGACAGGCGGAGGCAATTAAGCTTGCAAAGGAATTTCGTGCAAACGGGAAACCAACAGAGCTGGTTCTAAAAAGAGAAGACAAGAAAATTGAAGAATATATTTCCTGTGCAAAGCAAAACTTATGCGTGAGTATGATGTATTTGAGAAATACAAATGACATTGAAATGGTTAACTTGCTCACTGGAACAGGAAAGAGCGTTTCAAAAACGATAAAATAATACTGGAGGATACAATATGAGATATTTGACATTTGCATTGACGAAAGGCCGTCTTGCAAAGAAGACAATGGAATTATTGGAACAACTGGGAATAACTTGCGAGGAAATCCAAGATAAGAATTCCAGAAAACTCATTTTTGTGAACGAAGAATTAAAATTAAAATTTTTCTTGGCAAAGGGACCGGATGTTCCAACCTATGTAGAATATGGGGCTGCTGATATTGGAGTTGTTGGAAAGGATACCATTCTGGAAGAAGGAAGAAAGGTACATGAGGTATGTGACCTTGGCTTTGGGAAATGTCGCATGTGTGTATGTGGTCCTAAATCAGCCGCAGAATATTTAAAGCATCATGAACTGATACGTGTAGCAACAAAATATCCAAAGATTGCAAAGGACTATTTCTACAACAAAAAACATCAGACCGTAGAAATCATTAAGTTGAACGGTTCTATTGAACTGGCACCGCTTGTTGGCTTGTCTGAAGTGATTGTAGACATTGTAGAAACAGGTTCTACACTACGTGAAAACGGATTGGATGTATTGGAAGAGGTTTGTCCACTTTCAGCACGTATGATTGTAAATCCAGTAAGTATGAGAATGGAAAACGAACGCATTAAAGATTTGCTTACAAAATTGCGTACCGTTTTACAGGAGGGATAAAGATGAGAATTCTAAAGTTGGATGAAAATACAAAAAAGAATCTTCTGGAAGATTTGTTGAAACGTAGTCCAAATCAATATACAGAATATGAAAACCGGGTTGCAGAAATTTTAAATGCTGTAAAGATGAAAAAAGATCAGGCGCTTTTTGATTTTACAAAAAAATTTGATGGTGCAACAATTGACGCTTCAACTATTCAGGTTACAGAAACTGAGCTTCAGGAAGCTTATGAAAAGTTAGATGCATCTTTGCTTGAAATCATCCGTAAGGCAAAGAAAAACATTCAAGAATATCATGAAAAACAGAGACAGTACAGCTGGTTTGACAGCAAGCCGAATGGAAGCTTACTAGGACAAAAAGTGACACCACTTCAAAGAGTAGGTGTGTATGTTCCGGGTGGCAAGGCTGTTTATCCATCGTCTGTTCTTATGAACATTATGCCTGCAAAGGTTGCGGGGGTTGAGGAAATTGTAATGGTTACTCCTCCTGGCAAGGATGGAAAAGTGAATCCAAACACATTAGTTGCGGCAAAAGAAGCAGGTGCAGACGTAATCTACAAAGTAGGTGGAGCGCAAGCAATTGGTGCTTTAGCTTACGGTACAGAGAGCATTCCAAAAGTGGATAAAATTGTTGGACCAGGTAATATCTATGTGGCACTTGCTAAAAAGGCCGTATATGGTCATGTAAGCATTGATGCCATTGCCGGACCTAGTGAAATTTTGGTGATTGCGGATGAAACTGCAAACCCAAGATATGTTGCTGCAGATCTTTTGTCTCAGGCAGAACACGATGAACTTGCCTCAGCTATTTTAGTGACAACAAGTGAGAAACTTGCAAAAGAAGTTTCTGAACAAGTAGATATCTTTGTAGAAGAATTAAGCAGAACAGAGATTATGAGAAAATCTTTGGATAACTATGGTTACATATTAGTAGCAGATACCATGGATGCTGTGATTGATATTGCAAATGAAATTGCATCAGAGCATCTGGAAATCATGACAAAGAATCCATACGATGTGATGATGAAGGTTCGCAATGCAGGCGCTATTTTCATCGGAGAATACAGTAGTGAACCTTTGGGAGACTATTTTGCAGGACCAAACCATGTGCTTCCAACCAATGGAACGGCAAAATTCTTCTCACCACTTAGCGTGGATGATTTTATTAAGAAATCAAGCATTATTTCATATTCAAGAGAAGCGTTGGAAGAGGTGCACAAGGATATTGAAATGTTTGCCAAAGCAGAACAATTAACGGCACATGCCAATTCCATAAAGGTACGTTTTGAAAAGTAGGTGAAAAATATGGAAAACAGAATTACAAATATTGTTAGAACAACAAAAGAAACAGATATTAATCTGACTCTTAATTTAGATGGAACAGGAAAGACGAATATACATACAGGCGTAGGTTTTTTTGACCATATGTTAGATGGATTTGCAAGACATGGTCTGTTTGATTTAGATTTACAGGTTGTAGGTGACCTGCACGTAGATTGTCATCATACAGTAGAAGATGTTGGAATCGTATTAGGACAAGCGATTTTAAAGGCTCTTGGAGATAAAAAGGGCATTAAACGTTATGGAAGCTTTTTGTTGCCGATGGATGAGACTTTAGCCATGTGCGCAATTGATTTATCCGGCAGACCATATTTGAATTTTCAGGCAGAATTTCCAATTGGTAAGTTAGATGATTTTGACACAGAGATGTTCCGTGAATTTTTCTATGCTTTATCCTATAGTGCAGCTATGAATTTACATTTGAAAATCTTAGAGCCGGGCAATGCGCATCACATGGCAGAAGCACTTTTTAAGGCTTTAGGTAAGGCTTTAGACGTGGCAACAATGGAAGAACCAAGAATGAAAGACGTATGGTCTACGAAAGGAAGTTTATAAAGTGAGTACTTATCAAAGAAAGATTCCTTGTATTTCTATTGCACAAGGAAAGGCAGATAAAGGGTTTAATGAAGTAGATGCAGTTGAACTTTGTGTATTCGATGTGTCAGTGGGAGATGCAGACCATGACCTTACAATTGATATCATGAAGAAAATCAATCGTGAGATTCACATTCCGATGATTGCTGGAGGCAATGTAAAGCGCTTAGAAGATGTGAAAAAAATTCTATATACAGGTGCAAAAAAAGCAATTGTAGATATGTCTAAAGCAGAAGCTGCAGCACTTCTTGAAGAGGTGTCTAAACGTTTTGGCAAGGAAAAGATTATTGCTTCAGTAGAAGATGAGAACGATTTTTCTAATCAAAAGGATTTAATAGAAACCTACGCCAGTGAAGTTCTGTTTATGAATTGCTCAAATGCAGAATCTGTTATTAACTTGACTAATTTAAAAACAATTATTATGTCTGATGAGCAGGAATTGATTCGCATTTCCACCAGTGAAAATTTGCTTGACAGTAAGATTAATTTTTCCCAGTTGAAATTAAATGCGGACGGACTTATTCCTGTCATTGTCCAGGACTATAAAACAAATGATGTTTTAATGCTTGCCTATATGGACAAGGATGCATATGAATACACTTTAAAGACAGGTAAAATGACATATTATAGTAGAAGCCGTAAGGAACGCTGGATAAAAGGGGAAACCTCAGGACATTATCAATATGTGAAATCCATGATGTTGGATTGTGACAATGACACAATCTTAGCGCAGGTTGACCAAGTAGGAGTTGCCTGCCATACGGGTGCAAAATCTTGTTTCTTCCAGTCACTTGTGGAGGCAGATAGCGAGGAACTAAATCCACTTCAGGTGTTTGAAAGTGTATATGCAACCATTTTGGACAGAAAGAAAAATCCAAAAGAAGGTTCCTATACAAATTATCTGTTTGATAAAGGAATTGATAAAATTTTGAAAAAGGTTGGAGAAGAGGCAACAGAGCTTGTAATTGCTGCTAAAAATCCGAATCCGGAAGAAATCAAATACGAATTATCGGACTTTTTATATCACGCAATGGTTCTTATGGTAGAACGTGGTGTAACTTGGGATGACATTATAAAAGAGTTGGCAGATCGATAATTTGGAGAATTCTATTTTCATAAATAAAAGCATATACTACAGTATACAGCGTAGTATATGCTTTATTTTTTATTAAGAGCGCTGAGGTGATTCTATGACAGAGGTTGAAAAAAGAAGATTAAAACTATTGCAGGATGTTCGAAAAAATTATAGCGATAAAAACACGCCACCTGCCATACATCCAAGGTATAGCTCTGCCTATCATTCATTATATCATAATGAATTTGATGAAGAATCTCGTTCACGAAGCACCTTTGTTTTGCGACTTATTATTGCGGCAATTATGTTTGCATTTGTCTTTGTAATTGACTATTACAAAGAAGATATTGCAAATGTTGATAGCCAGACTATTATAAGTGAAATAAAAAATGATTTATTCAGCCAATGATTCCCATGCTTCATACAGGGAATCTAATTCTTCCAAAATAGAAGCTTTCTCTGTAGATAACTCTTGACATTTTACACTGTTTGAAAATACTTCGGGGTTGGACAACTCTATATCGATTTGTGCATCTCTTTCTTCTAGCATACTAATTCGTTCTTCAACCTTCTTTAAATCATTTTGACGTTTGCGCATTTTTGCCTGAACCTCTTTTTGCGCTTTCCAATCAAGTTTGGTTTCAGATAAGGAAGGAGTAGCAGGCTGTACAT
Organism: Faecalimonas sp.; assembly: GCA_045531155.1. Lineage (GTDB taxonomy): Bacteria > Bacillota > Clostridia > Lachnospirales > Lachnospiraceae > Faecalimonas. Next base: position 8,014 of record JAZSDK010000152.1, read on the forward strand.
TTGTTGCAGGACTTGTATTTGTGTACACTGCAGTTAATGAATCCTTCTTTTCCAAATAATAATCATAATTACCAATATAATTCACCAAACTCATGTTTACTAAATCCAGAATACGTGTAGCAGTCTGGTTAATAAAATAACGGTCATGGGAAACATATAAAACAGTTCCGGTGTATTCGTTTAATGCCTTTTCTAAGATTTCCTTTGAAGCTATATCCAAATGGTTTGTCGGCTCATCCAATATAAGAAAATTAGCCTCAGATAGCATCAGCTTTGCAAGGGAAACTCGTCCACGCTCGCCACCGCTTAAATCGCGAATGAGTTTATATACATCATCACCTGTAAACAGGAAAGCAGCAAGTGTATTGCGAATCTGTGTGTTAGTAAGAGCCGGATAGTCATCGGAAATTTCGTCAAATATGGTCTTGTCCATATGTAACACATGATGCTCTTGGTCGTAATAGCCGATTTTTACCTTTGTTCCCAGCTTAAAAACACCGGAATCTGCAGCAATCACCTCATTTAATATTTTAAGTAAGGTTGTTTTTCCTGTTCCGTTGTCACCAATGATAGCTACGTGTTCCCCACGTTTTATTTCAAAGGAAATATTTTGAAATAAGGTATTAGAACCAAATGCTTTAGACAAATTTTCTACAGACAAAACATCATTTCCACTGACACAGGATGGTTCCAAGGAAAAATGAAGTTCGCCATGA
>JAZSDK010000113.1:0-2544 GCA_045531155.1 Faecalimonas sp.
TTTTTGTTACAAAAATGAAGTTTTTTCCAACTAATTCGCCAACAATTTGTACAAACAAGCTGGTAAATCTTATTTATCTCTCCAAATGATACGACCTTTGGATAAATCGTATGGAGAAAGTTCTAATGTAACCTTATCTCCTGGTAAAATACGGATAAAGTTCATACGAAGCTTTCCACTAATGTGTGCCAATACGATATGTCCATTTTCAAGTTCTACCTTGAAATTCGCATTTGGTAATTTTTCAACAACTGTTCCTTCAATTTCAATAACGTCTGCTTTTGACATTTTCTAAATCCTCCTAAAATCAATCCTTTTGGGCAAGTTTTAATGCTCTCTTTATTTCTTCGTTGGTCCACTGTTTTCCCTGTGTAAGCTTCTCCTGTAAAATTTCAGGAACTTTATTCACAGGCTGAAGGTGTTTTAGCTTTTTCTCTTTCGGGCGGTCTATGCATCGATTTTCACCGTTTACGAGATACGCCTTGTTTCCTTCTATATTTAATACAACATACCAACATTCCTTATCATGACCGGCTTTTGAAATTGCCAGCATTCCTTTTCTTAACTCCATAATTTCCTCCAAAATTACTTCCTAAGAGTCAGAATTTCCGGCTCACCGTCTGTAATGAGCACTGTATTTTCATAATGTGCAGATAAAGAACCATCTTCACTAACCACTGTCCAATCATCATCCAGCCAACACACTTCCCATGTTCCTGCATTGATCATTGGTTCAATTGCCAATGTCATGCCAGGCATTAATTTCATACCTCTGCGAAGCTGTTTAAAGTTTGGAATCTGCGGATCTTCATGTAATGCTGTCCCAATTCCATGACCTACAAGGTCTCTTACCACGCCATATCCAAAGCTTTCTGCATAAGCAGCAATGGCATTGGAAATATCATGTAAACGATTCCCTGCTTTGGCATATTTGATTCCTTCAAAGAAGCTTTGACGTGTTACGTCAATTAACTGCTGTGCTTCCTTACTGATGGTGCCCACAGCATGAGTTCTTGCCGCATCGGAATGATAGCCCTTATAAATCAGACCTGCATCCAGACTAACAATATCTCCATCCTGTAAAATGCGTTGTTTATTTGGAATTCCGTGAACAACTTCATCATTCACCGATACACAAATAGACGCCGGGTATCCATTATAATTTAAGAAATTTGGAATACAACCTCTGTCTCGGATTAATTTTTCGCCTAATTTATCAATGTCTTTTGTTGAGATGCCTGGTTTTACAAAAGCTGCCAGTTCATCATGAACCTCCGCCAGCAATCTCCCGGCCTCTCTCATCAGCTCGATTTCCCGAGCGGATTTAATTGTTACAGACATAATATTAAGCTCCTAAAATGTCCACGATTGCCTGGAATACAGCTTCCATATCCTGTGTTCCATCAACGCTCTTTAATACATTTTTAGATGTGTAATAGTCAATTAAAGGCTGTGTCTGTGCATGATATACATCAAGACGTTTCTTAACTGTTTCTGGTTTGTCATCATCTCTTAAGATTAATTTTTCGCCACAACGGTCACAGATACCTTCTACTTTTGTTGGAATGTGAACGATATGATATGTTGCACCACATGCTACACATGCACGTCTTCCTGACATTCTGTTGATGATGTTTTCGTCTGGAACGTCTACATCAATTGCGTAGTCAATTGCTTCACCTTTTGCTGCTAAAGCTGCATCAAGGCTTTCTGCCTGTGGAATTGTTCTTGGGAAGCCATCTAATACACAACCATTTACACAGTCTTCCTGGCTAAGTCTGTCAACTACAAGGTCAACAACTAATTCATCTGGAACAAGGAGTCCCTGATCCATGTATGTTTTTGCTTTCATACCAAGTTCTGTTCCGTTTTTGATGTTTGCTCTGAAAATATCACCTGTAGAAATGTGTGGTACCTGATATTTATCAGCGATTTTCTTTGCCTGAGTACCTTTGCCTGCACCTGGTGCACCTAACATAATAATCTTCATGTTTTACTCTCCTTTAAAAATAATATATTCGAACCTAAAGTTACCTATATATATTTTAAGCCTGTGTCGGAGGTTGTGTCAACACCCGACGCAGGCTATAGATGCAAATAAACGATTAATCGTTTAAAAATCCTTTGTAATGACGGTTTACTAACTGTGCTTCCACCTGTTTGATTGTTTCAAGAACAACACCAACAACGATGATCAGCGATGTTCCACCGAAGGAAACGCTAGCTCCAAATACTCCGTTAAAGAAGATTGGAATAACCGCTACAATGATTAATCCGATTGCCCCGATAAAAATAATATAATTTAAAATCTTCGCAAGGAAATCAGATGTAGGTTTTCCAGGTCTGATACCTGGAACAAAGCCACCCTGGCGTTTCATATTATTTGCAATTTCAAGCGGATTGAATGTAATGCTTGTGTAGAAATATGCAAAGAATACAACCAATAAGATATAAATCAATAAACCTACTGAATACCAAGGCTGTTCTAAACTGCACCAGTTCTGCTGGGATAATGCGTTCAGAATATGTCCTCCAACACCCTCA
>JAZSDK010000166.1:0-11477 GCA_045531155.1 Faecalimonas sp.
GAATCTGGAGAGATGGGAAATATATGGATGTGGAAGAGTTATAAATTAAAATTAATGCTCCAATGGAAATCTATAAATATAATTTAAAAAAAACCGGTTAAAAGTTTTAAAACTAAGAATAAAAAAATGTTGCATATTATATAAGAATTGCATATAATAAAGTTGAGCAAAAAATTGCTCAATTAAAGTGCGTTGCTACTTTAAATGCAAACCTTTAATTTGAGTGCTTCACTACTTTAAACGTGAACCTTTAATTTAAGTGCTTCGCAGCTTGAAATGCGAAATGTTAATTTCAGGGGGATGAAAGTCCCCCTGTTTTTCTACCTATGGAGGCAAAATGGATTTTTATAGAATAAGCGAAGAATATAATCGATTTCTTCAAATATACGAGAAAGAAAAACGAGGTATAACCAAGGTTCCAAATGTTAAATATACAGAGCGAAACAAATTTGCCTTTGGTACAGTTCTAGAGATTAATGGTATGAAATATTATGTTTCTGTGTCATCCTTTGACAAGAAACAGGAGGCAAATATTTTGATTCGAGTACCTGGGGACGAGAAAGAAGTAAAGGGGTCTCTACGTTTTAACTATATGGTGCCAGTGCCGGATGAGTGTGTTGAAAGATTAGTGATTAAGGATATCGAAGATGAAAAGTATCGTACACTATTGAATAAAGAATATCGATTTTGCATGGACAATACAGAAAAAATACAGAAGAAAGCAAATAAAATATACGAAATGGTCACTACAAATAAAAAACAAATTCTAACTGATAATAGTTGCGATTTCAAACTTTTAGAGCAAGGTTATCAAGAATACATAAAACAGAACAGAAATGAATAAAAAACGAGGATAGAAGCACTCTCGATTCCATCCTCGTTAAGATAACTTTAAACTATAAGAATCTAAATACACCAATTACTTTACCAAGTATCTGGCAATCCAATACGATAATCGGGTCCATGGAGTCGTTTTCCGGTTGGAGACGATAGTAGCCTTCTTCTTTATAGAAAGTCTTAACAGTTGCGCTGTCATCAACAAGAGCAACAACCATATCTCCATTTCTTGCAGTACTGCATTGTTCCACAAGAACATAGTCACCATCATAAATACCCACATTAATCATGCTTTCGCCCTTGACCGTGAGCAAAAATGTGTCATTATTAGGCATGAATTCCATCGGAATAGGGAAGTAGTTTGAAATGTTTTGCTCTGCAAGAATCGGTTCCCCTGCAGCAACTTGTCCTACCATAGGAACATTGACCATTTCACGTCTTGTTAAATTAAAGGTGTCATCGATAATTTCAATCGCACGTGGCTTTGTAGGGTCACGTCTGATATAACCGTTCTTTTCTAAAGATTCTAAATGCGCATGAACAGAAGAAGTAGAGCGTAAGTTCACGGCTTCACAGATTTCACGAACTGCCGGCGGATAACCGATTCGTAAAATTTCTGATTTTATGTATTCTAAAATTTCAAGTTGTTTCTTACTTATTTTACCCTGTGCCATAATATGACCTCCTAAAATTTTATCTTTAATAGTATTCTAACACAGTAAATTATAAAAAGCAAACAAATGTTTAGAAAATATGTTCGATTTTTGTGTTGACAAACATTTGTTCGTGTAGTATACTCAAAATATGAACAGAACAATTGTTCGGAATAAGTGTTCGATTTAATAGGAGATTATTACAGGGGGATACATATGATGACAGTACAGGAGAGACAAAAAAGAGCAATGATTAAAAAGAGAAAACAGATAGCAAAGCGTAGAATGATTTTATTATTAGCAGCTTTATTTGTTATAACATTAGGAAGTATTGTTTTTGGAACCATTTTTTCAAAGGCTAAGAATCCAGCAGTAGACATAACACAATACAAATATTATAAGAGCATCACAATTGAACAAGGCGATTCTCTCTGGAGCATTGCCGAAGAATATTGTACTGATACTTATGAGGATACACGCGAATATGTTGCTGAATTAAAAGAATTAAATTCCTTGAAATCAGATATCATCCATGAAGGACAACATTTATTAGTTGCTTATTATGACACAGAAATCCATTAAAACATCGTGAGAGTAGCTCTCCCAAAGGCTATTAAATAGGTTCTCGCCTGATAATAGCCTTTTTTATTAGCGAGGTGCATCTATACGACAAATTACAGTTTTTCCAAAAGATATAGACAAAAAATGTCATAAATGCTATAATATTTATATATATATGAAAGGAACCACTTCTCATGGCTAAAGATATAAAGACATACTACGAGCAATCATACATAGACAATACACTTCGTTTACGTGAAGTTTTAAAAACACTTCCGACCTTTGTTAAGGATTATTTTCGTGCTATTGAACCGTCAACATCGTCAAAAACTCGAATATCATATGCATATGACCTACGTGTCTTCTTTAATTTTTTAATTGAAAACAACCCACAATTTCGTTCCTTTACAACGAATCAATTTACTGTGCATGAGCTGGAATGCATTGATTCTATGGATATTGAGGAATATCTAGATTATTTAAAGGTATATAATTCGCCGGATGACAAACAGATAACTAACACGGAACGTGGTCTTGCACGCAAGTTTTCTGCTTTATGTAGTCTATATAGATACCTTTATAAACACAAATTTATCACGCAAAATCCAACTGTATTTGTAGACAAGCCAAAGATTCATGAAAAAGCAATTATACGTTTAGATATTGATGAAGTTGTTCGCCTCTTGGATTATGTTGAAGAATGTGGAAATCAATTAACAGGTCAGAAAAAAGTATACTATGACAAGACAAAAACACGTGATCTTGCAATTTTAACATTATTATTAGGTACCGGAATCCGTGTTTCCGAATGCGTTGGTCTAGATATTAATGATGTAGATTTTAAAAATAATGGAATCAAAGTTACACGAAAAGGTGGCAATGAAATGGTTGTTTATTTTGGTGATGAGGTTCGCGATGCATTGGAACATTATCTTGAAACAGACAGAGCGGTTACTACTCCTCTTCCATCACATGAAAATGCATTATTTCTGTCCATGCAGAGAAAACGAATCGGTGTCCAGGCTGTGGAGAATATGGTAAAAAAATATGCTCGTCAGGTAACTCCTAATAAGAAAATCACGCCTCATAAGCTTCGAAGCACTTATGGCACGAATTTATACAAAGAAACAGGTGATATTTACCTTGTAGCCGATGTATTAGGCCATAAGGATGTTAATACCACCCGAAAACATTACGCAGCAATTGATGAAGACCGTCGTAGACAGGCTGCATCTGCTGTAAAATTGCGAGAAAATTAGGAAAAATACGCTCCTGTTAAATAAAACAGGGGCGTATGACTGTTATAGTTGCTCGGAGTCTAAGACAATGGTAAATGGACCATCATTTACTAAGCTAACCTTCATATCTGCACCGAAACTGCCTTTTTCAACAACCGGAACAGTTTCCTTGGACTGTGCAATGATATACTCATACAAGCTTTCAGCCAAATCCGGTGCTCCAGAGTCCGTAAAGCTTGGACGATATCCTTTCTTGCAATTTGCATATAATGTAAATTGAGAAATTAATAATAATTGTCCATCAACATCAGCAAGTGAAAGGTTGGTTTTCCCGTTTTCATCTTCGAAAATGCGAAGACCAACTAGTTTTTTCACCATTTTATCTGCAATTTCTTTAGTATCGTTTTGTCCAACACCAATTAAAACCATAAAACCTTTATTAATTTGACCAATAACTGTATCATCTACTTTCACAGAAGCCTCTAAAACGCGCTGTATTACAAACTTCATATCTAGCCTAATCCTCCTTCGAATTTTTGATTAATTTAAAAATAACAGCCAAAATGAGCCATATAAAGCATGCTGCTATAAGTGCAGCTAAGAAAATGTTTGTATTTGGTATAAATGAATAGGTTCCATCATCATTTAGCACTGTATCTGCATTTTTTAAGACAGCCGCACCAATTGCCGGACCTATAATTCCCGGAACAAGTACTTGTCCTACAATGCGAAGTCCCTGGAACATTCCGGCGCGGTTCGCAGGTGTATAATCTCGTAGCATAGCACCAAATACAGCCATTCCCATCAAATATCCACTCATCATAAACAAGGAACCAACAAATACAAATGGCGTTGCCTTAAAAAGATACAGAAAAATATATCCTAACATTAGAGTGCTAATTGCGGGTATAACAGCTGTTTTAAAATGAAAACGGTCGTATACCTTTCCATAACATGCAGTTACAATAGCTGCAAAGATTACCGCAGGTGCCATAATAAGAACATAGTTATCCATCTTAAGAGAAACATTGTAATATAGAATCAAATATGGCATAAAAATTTGAATTGAGATACAAAACGTTGCATATGCTATTAGGATTATGTAAAACAGTTTGTTTTTCTTTATAACAGAAGGTCTGAAACCATAAAAAATATTTCCAAAATAATTTTGATTTTCACTTGTGTTCACTGGAACATCTTTTATTAAGAATATAGCAAGTATTCCAAGTACAAGAACAACAATTCCGATAATCTGGTATATGAGGGTCCAACTTTCAGCTTTGTTTAAATCAAATCCCATAAATCCACCAAACACTACTAAAATTGCAACTAACGGCATCATGGAATTGATTCCCTCTGCTGCTCCTCTATTTGTATCATCTGTAACATCTGTTAACCATGCATTAAAACATGCATCATTTGCCGCTGAGCCAAAGAATGTCATTACACAATCCATGATAATCACAAGGGACACTCCGACTGAAGCTGCAGAAATGGCCATTGGAAACATCTTATTAATAATATCAATACGAATTAATGAAAAACTCCAGATTGAAATTCCCCACAACATGTATCCACTGCAGATAAATAATTTCCGCTTTCCAATTTTATCAGACAATGCACCAATCAAAATGGTTGTTAGAGTTGCGGAAATTGCACTAGCCGATACCATCAGTGATATTTCATCTGCACTGGCATGAAACATTTTATAGATAAATACGTTGAAATACATATTTTCAACTACCCATGCCACTTGCCCAACCAAACTGAATATAGTAAGCGCTATCCAAAACTTAGAAGATAACTTTGACTTCTTCATATAGAACTCCTTTTTATCCGTACTTTTTGTTTTTTGACTTGAATATTATACCATATATGAGATACTATAACAAAGGATATTTACCAAAGAAAGGATATTATAGATGAAATTACAACAATTGTTAAGCTATACAAGGAAAGCTGTGGATGATTATCAAATGATTGAAGAAGGTGACCATATTGCCGTAGGTATTTCCGGAGGAAAAGACAGTTTAACCTTACTTTATGCTCTGCATGGTTTAAAACGCTTTTATCCGAAGAAATTTAAACTAAGTGCAATTACGGTTAACCTTGGGTATGAAAAATTTGACACAGAGCCTCTCAGAAAGTTCTGTGAGGAATTAGAAGTTCCATATACAGTTGTAAATACCGAGATAGCTCATATTCTATTTGAAGAACGAAAAGAAAGTAATCCCTGTTCATTATGTGCAAAAATGAGAAAAGGCGCATTGAATGATGCAGTAAAGGAAATGGGATGTAATAAAGTTGCATATGCTCATCACAAAGACGATATTATTGAAACTATGCTGCTCTCTCTCATTTTCGAAGGTAGATTTCACTCCTTCTCGCCAAAAACATACCTGGATCGTATGGATTTAACAGTAATTCGTCCTATGATGTATGTAGATGAAATAGATGTAATTGGCTTTCAAAAGAAATATAATCTTCCAGTGGCAAAAAGCCGTTGTCCAATTGATGGATTTACAAAACGAGAATATGCAAAGGATTTGGTAAAACAATTAAACCTGGAGCATCCAGGTGCAAGAAATCGAATGTTTACAGCTATTTTAAATGGAAATATTTCCGGCTGGCCGGAGCGCATTTAACCAAAAATTCGTGACATCAAAAAGAGGTGCAGCTTCTTGCACCTCTTTCAAATCTTATAGTCTCGGTTTTTCAATTTTATTTCTTAAATTCACATAATCCATAATTGCTTTTGCCGTTCCGCCGACACCTAGTTTTGCACTGTTGATACATAAGTCATAGCTTTTTGCATCACCCCATGTTTTGTTCGTGTAATAATTATAATAACTTGCTCGTTTTTTGTCAGCTTTAATAATGATATCTTTTGCTTTTGCATCGGTAATATCGTAGATGCGGGCTACACGACGTATACGAGCCTCTAAATCAGCGTAAATAAACACACTCACTACGTTGTCAAACTCCTCTAATGCATAGTCAGCACAACGCCCTACCATGACACATGGACCTTCGCTTGCAATCTTCTTAATCGTATCAAATTGTGCTAAGAATATCTTATGATTAATTGGCATATCTGCATATACGCCAGAAGAATAACCAAGAGAATATGTATCCATTACTAAAGAGTATAAAAAGCTGTTTGTAGGTTTTTCATCATGAGTTTCAAAAAGTTCTTCACAAAGACCGCTTTCTTTAGCAGCGCGTTTCAGCATTTCCTTGTCGTATAATTTTAACCCCATGTCATGAGCAATTGTTGCACCGATTTCATGTCCGCCGCTTCCGTATTGCCTACCGATTGTAATAATTGTTTTATTTGTAGCCATATATATCACGCTCCTTTGCTTTGATATATTAATTATATAATAATTTCTCTCTATTGTATAGAATTTTCTAATTTTTTGAGCAAATTAGTAAAATACTCTGGCAAAGGTGCATCAATTTCAAGATACGCTCCTGTTCGTGGGTGTATGATACCAATTGTTTTTGCATGTAATGTTTGTCCTTGCAACTTGTATGGAGATTTCGCAGGGCCATAAACGGTATCTCCAAGCAAAGGATGAGAAATGCTGGACATATGCACACGGATTTGGTGGGTACGTCCAGTTTCCAGACGACATTCTATATAAGTAAAATTTTTGAAACGTTTTAATACTTTATAATGAGTGACTGCTTCTTTTCCATTTTTATGATTGATGCTCATTTTCTTGCGGTCAATTGGATGTCTTCCAATCGGTGCATTGATTGTTCCTTCATCTTCTTTTAAAATACCGTGTACTATGGCATGATAAACACGTGTAATAGAATGAACCTTCAATTGTTCCGCAATATGGTTGTGGGTAAAATCATTTTTGCAAACTAATAATGAACCGGTTGTATCCATGTCAATTCGATGTACGATTCCAGGACGTAATACCCCGTTAATACCTGATAAATCATCTTTGCAATAATACATCAGGGCATTTACTAGGGTTCCCGAATAATGACCGGCTGAAGGATGAACCACCATTCCTTTTGGCTTATTTATGATTAGTAAATCAGAATCTTCATAAAGGATATTAAGAGGAATATCTTCCGCTTCAATATCCGGTTCTTGTAGCTCTGGTTCCTCCATGGAGAGTAAATCACCCACATTTAATTTGTAGTTTGATTTTACAGTTTTTTGGTTTACAGTTACCTGACCATCTTTTATTAATTTTTGTATATATGACCTTGAAACATGAGGAAGGGAATCAGACAAAAATTTATCAATCCTCTCTCCTGCTAGTGCTTCTTCAATTCTAAATTCAATTGACATTTAACACGACTCCTGTTTGTTTTTTCTTTTCGGTAAACATAAGTTAAAAATCAAGTCGAAATCTTCTTCTGAATAATAAAATAAAAACAAAATAATTAAAGCGAAGGTTGCAACTGTTGCAAAAATATCTGCTACATTAAAGATTGGGAAATCAATGATTTTGAAGTAAATAAAATCTATTACATACTGTAATCGAATACGGTCAATCATATTTCCAATTGCACCTACCATAAGAGAGATCATACAAAGACGTAATGGTGTAAAATGTTTATCACGAGGTAATTTCACATAAATGTAAGTGATAATACATATTGTAAATACTGTAATAATCAAGAAAAACCATTGCTGATTTTGAAGCATTCCAAAGGCAGCGCCTCTATTTTCCAAATAACGAAGTTCTAATACATCTTCTACTATTATGATAGGGTTATCTTTTATATATGAGCTGGCAACGTGTTTTGTTATTTGGTCAAATACAACTCCTATTATTACAGCAATGATTCCTAGTAAATAAATCATATATGTTCTCCTTCTTGTTCATGAAATATATAAATGAATGCGCACATAAAAGCGCCCTTTTTTCGTTTGTGATAGTAATTCTTTGAATTGAAAACGTCCAAGCCCACGGACAGAAACAATATCATCTTCTTTTATTTGATAACCATTAGATGTGATTAGCTTCCCGTTTACAAAGACTTTCCCATTTTCAATATAAGCAACAAGCTTACTTCTAGATGAAGAAAATGCAAGAGATAACAAACTGTCTAATCGAAGTGAAGAAACTGTACCACTGATTTCCTTTGTTTTGGGTTGGTAAGATATATTCTCCACTTCTATTTCTGTCACCATAACAGAAGTGTGTTTGATTCGATGAAATTCTTCAAAAATAAATTTTTTTAATGATTGATGTACAAAGAGAATTGCATAGTCTTCTTCAATTAAAATGTCACCAAGTTTACAGCGATCAATTCCAAGATTTAAAGCCGCGCCCAAATAATCACGGTGTGATAAGCTTTCGGCAAATTTCTTTTGAAGGGGTTCAATTTTAAGTGCACAGATGGGATATTTCTTTTCACAACAAAGAGCATCAGGTAGAAATGCAACCATCTGACGCTCTGAAAATTCATATCCACCATAGGTTTCATAGCAAGTAAACCACTCTTGTTTCGGTGTTGTATGAAGAATATTTAATTCATTCAGATTTAAAAAATCCGAATATGTGACAATATCTCTTTGATAGGCAATCTTAGATAATTCTATCAATCTTTTTTGTAACATAGTGTCCTCTAATATCTTGATTTGATAGATGGCACATCAAATGAAGAATTTAATAAATCTTGTAAATCCCCGGAAATATCCACGTTAGTTGGTGTTACAAGAAAAATATATGTAGAGATCTTCTGTAAATTACCGTTAATTGCAAATGTTGCTCCGGAAGTAAAATCAATAATTCTTTGTGCAATTTCAAGATCCAATCCTTCTAAATTTAAAATTACTGTGCGGCCACCTAATAAGGTTTCTGTTATTTCACGTGCTTCATCAACTGCAGTTGGCTTAATTACACATACTTCCATATTAACTCCTCTTTTTGCTGCTTGACGCATTGGAGTAACTTTGTTTGCTGATGATGCAAATGGAGTTTTTGCTTCACTGTTCTTCGCAAAAGGATTTTTCTTAGGTGGTTCTTCGAATTCCTCTTCTTCATCGAAGAAATCATCTTCATATTCATCCTCGTCTAATTTCATAATGGATAAAAACTTATCTAATACGCTCATATTTACACTCTCCCTATTTTATATATGATATTCACGTTCACCGAAAATTCCGGTTCCAACGCGAATCATGGTAGCGCCCTCTTCAATCGCCACCTGGTAGTCATTTGTCATACCCATTGATAGTATATCGACACTAACATTATCAATGTTTTTTTCAGCTATGTCAACAGATAATTTCTGTAATTGTGCAAAAACAGTTCGATTTTCCTCGGGATTTTCGACAAATGGTGCAATTGTCATCAGCCCTTTTATTCTTACATGTGGCATTGTTGCGATTTTCTCTACTGCAGAAAGTACTTCATCCAATTTCAATCCAAACTTACTGTCCTCTTCAGCAACATTGACTTCTAATAGAATCTGAACAATAATATCTTTTTTTGCAGCTTCTGCTTCAATAGTTTTCGCAAGGCGAACAGAATCTACGGAATGAATTAAAACAGCCTTATCTATCACCTGTTTCACTTTGTTTCGCTGCAAATGTCCAATCATATGCCACCTTAAATCAGCTGGTAATTGTGGCTCTTTATCTGTTAATTCTTGAACTTTATTTTCGCCAAAATCGCGAACACCTAAGTCATAGATTTCTCTTAGCATAGGAACTGGTTTTGTCTTACTTACAGCAATTAATGTAATATCTTCTCTTGCACGGCCTGCCTTTTTACAAGCCTCTATAATTTTACGTTCTACTTCTTGTAGATTAGATGCCAGCATAAAATTCCTCCTTAAAAGACAACATCATTTTCTTCTATATTTGAGCTATCTAATGCAATATGGTCATAATTGGATAAGCCAAAACTATTTCCTTCTTCTATAATGTAATATTCATCACTTTCACAAAGGATTTGGATTTGCTTAAAAACGGCATATCCCTTATTGATGCAAAATACACCTTTTAAAGAACGAGTATCTTTTAACTCGTATATTTCCATTGATTCCGGTTTTAGGAGAACATCTCCTTCTTCAAATGCATTCGGATCCAAATATATGTACTCGTCTTCTTCATAGTAAACAGTTACATTTATAAACTCGGTTATCGTTTCGCCTTTAGAATTAATTTGCTTGCGCATAACACCATCTTTACTATTATTACCGCCTACTGTCAAATAGGATTTTGGAACAACGTAAAAATCTTTTGAGACTTCAGCAGATTTTGGTATTTTAAGTCCGGATTCATCCTCCAAAATCAATTCAACATCTAGATACCGTTCGTTAATATATCGAATCATGGAATTGTCAAATGTGAGGCATAGTACAGATATATCAAACTGTTCCAAGAACGTTATGGCAGCTCTCATTTCCTGATTATCTTTTTTGAAGTTAACTTTCACTGTTTTCTTATCTTTCAATGCAGTCTGTGTCTCTTCAGATACTTCAATCAACAAATTCCATTTGTCATTTGTAACCAGTTTATATATCGGCTCACCAGCAGATATTTTCTGATTACTGCTTAACTCATTCTTTTTATAATTTGTTTTTTTCAAATGTTCACGAGAAATGTTCTCTATTGAAAGTTCTTCCATACCATCTGTAAGACATACCAAAACACCATCTTTTGTAGCTGTTTTTACAGTTAAGTCTGAATATGCACCTGAAGAAATCAAGCTGTTAATCTGGTCTGTTTTGCCTTGACTGGTTATCTTGTTTAATGAGCTTTGCATTTCATTTTTTAACTGATAAGTGGAAGAAAAATCACTCTCCTGAAACTGATTGTTATAGGACTGAATTTTCAAAAGAAGGGCATATTTTTCTTCGTTAGATAGGATTTCTTCTGTTTCATCAACAGTTTCCTGTTTAAAATCTAATTTCTGGCTGGAAAGCGTATAGATTTTTGTGCCAACTTTAACCTTACTGTTATCCTCTGCGTAAAAATTGATGTACCCAGGAGAATCAGCATAAATAACAGTCTCTTCTCTCAGAGCAAGTCCTGTGTAAGCATTATCCTTTAAGATAGAACCCTGACGCACTTCATAAACGGTAATTTTAGGTGCGGTCAGATACATTATAATTGTTGCAAGTAAATACACAAAAATAATGCCAAAAATGACGATTCCAATATTAAGATGTTTTTCTTTTGGGTATTTTATAACATTTGTCATAG
>JAZSDK010000105.1:0-13747 GCA_045531155.1 Faecalimonas sp.
ATTGACATAGGTTACACCTCCTTAAAATTCTTAAACACATCGCGGATAACTGACATTCTAGGGTCAAGACTTGTATCTTCGCAGTTACAAGTTCCCTTATTTAGGTTTTGACCACATGTATTGCAAATTCCTTTGCAAGTTTCACTACATAGAATTTTCATCGGCCATCCTATCAACATCTCATTATAGAGCAACTTGTCTACGTCAAGATTATATCCGTCAATATAATTTTTTTCATCCAACTCATCTATCTGATTATCATCCGCTGCCAAGTCAATGTTCTTTGAAAATTTTAAATCAAACTCAGTTGCAACCAGTTCCAAACAACGATCACATGGAATTTCGAGCACTAATCTGCAAGACCCATCAATCGTAAGTTCCTTTTGCTTCACATGTTTTACAACAATATGAGCATCTTCCTTTTCAATAACAGGCATTAACCCCAATGTTGTGTCAATGTCAGTCATTTCTACCGGAACGACTTTATCAATAGGCTTATGATGTTCAGATAAAACGTCTGATAGGTTAATAAACATACAGTTCTCCTTATCACACCTAAATTATTATATCATGTAAATTTTGTTTGTCAACAAATATTTACAAAAATTGTATTAAACTAATGCCACAGTTTCACGTGCAATTGCAAGTTCTTCATTTGTTGGTACAACAAGTACTTTTACTTTGGAATTCGGAGTAGAAATTTCAACCTCTTCACCACGTTTTTTGTTTGCATCTGCATCAATTTCAATTCCCAAGTATCCGAGGTATTTACATACTTGTTCTCTTACATATCCATCATTTTCACCAATACCTGCCGTGAATGCAATTGCATCAACACCATTCATGGCTGCTGTGTAGCTTCCAACATATTTTGCTACGCGATAACAGAATACATCCAATGCAGTCTGTGCACGTTTATTTCCTGCTTCAGCACCTGCTGATAAGTCACGGAAGTCACTAGAAAGCCCTGACATACCTTGAACACCGGATTTTTTATTCAACATGTTCATAAGTGCTGTGATATCCATATCTTCTTTCTTAGCAAGGAATTCTAAGATAGCTGGGTCAATATCACCGGAACGTGTACCCATTACAAGACCTTCAAGTGGCGTAAGTCCCATTGAAGTATCAACTGATTTACCGTTTTCAACAGCACAGATGCTTGCTCCATTTCCCAAATGACATACAATAGTTTTTAAGTTGTCATATGGTTGACCTAAAATCTCAGCAGTTCTTTTTGAAACAAAGCTGTGACTTGTTCCATGAAAACCATAACGTCTTACTTTGTATTTATCATAATATTCATATGGCAAACCATACATATAAGCTTTTTCAGGCATTGTCTGATGAAATGCGGTATCAAATACACCAACCATTGGTGTATTTGGCATTAACTTCTTACAAGCGTCAACACCAATTAAGTTTGCTGGATTGTGAAGTGGTGCCAAATCATTACACTCTTCCATTGCTGCTAATACTTCATCTGTAATCACTACCGAACATGCGAATTTTTCGCCGCCGTGCACCAATCGATGTCCTACTGCACCGATTTCTTCCAAACTTCCAACGACGCCTCGTTCTGCATCTGTTAAAGCGTCAATTACAAATTGAATCGCTTCAGTATGTGTTGGCATTGCCTTGTCTTCTGTTTTCTTTTCTCCACCTGCTGGTTGATATGTCAATCTCCCATCAATTCCGATTCTTTCGCAAAGTCCTTTTGCTAAAACAGCCTCTGTATCTGAGTTGATTAATTGGAATTTCAATGATGAACTTCCACAGTTGATTACTAAAACATTCATTGTCTCTACTCCTCCGTATTAGTTATTTTCTTCTGCTTGTGCCTGTACCGCTGTGATTGCTACAACACCTTCAATGTCGGCTGCGCTACATCCACGGGATAAATCATTAACAGGTTTTGCAATACCCTGTGTTAATGGCCCATATGCTTCTGCTTTTGCAAGTCTTTGTACTAATTTGTATCCAATATTTCCTGCATCTAAGTCTGGGAATACAAGTACATTAGCATGTCCTGCAACTTTGCTTCCCGGCGCCTTTGATTCACCGATTTCAGGAACGATAGCAGCATCTAACTGCATTTCTCCATCTAACATAAGCTCAGGAGCTAGTTCCTTTGCAATACGTGTTGCTTCAACTACTTTATCAACATCTGCATGCTTAGCGCTTCCCATTGTAGAATGTGAAAGCATAGCAACCTTTGGTTCTACACCAACCAATGTCTTAAATGATTCTGCAGAAGAAATTGCTATATTTGCCAGCTTTTCTGAATCCGGATTTTGTTCCAAACCTGAGTCTGCAAAAATAAATGTTCCATCAGCACCCATATCACAATCAGGAACCACCATAACAAAGAACGCAGAAACTAATTTTGTACCTGGTTTCGTTTTTAAAATTTGGAGACATGGTCTTAATGTGTCTGCTGTTGAGTGACATGCACCTGAAACCATACCATCAGCATCTCCCATTTTTACCATCATTACACCATAGTATAAATAGTTTTTCAGCAATAATTCTCTTGCCTGTTCCTCTGTCATACCTTTCTTAGAACGAAGCTCCACTAATTTTGCAATGTAACTTTCTGTCTTTTCATATGTCGCAGGGTCAACAATTGTTGCACCTGAAATATCAAATCCCGCACCATTCTTTTCAATTTCTTCTTTGCTACCTACCAAAATTAATTTTGCGGTACCTTCTCTCAACACTGCTTCCGCAGCTTCATATGTTCTTTTGTCTTCTGTTTCCGGAAGAACAATGGTTTTTACATTTTGTTTTGCTTTTTCTTTAATTACATCAATAAATCCCATGACTTAATGACCCCTTTCGTTTATTCTCATATAGATTATATTATATCGCAATCGTATTTTGTATACAAGAGCATAGATTGTCTCTTTTTAAGAACAATCCATTATATTCCAAACATTTTCGTAGCTATTGTAAAGTAGATTAGAATTGTTCCTGTATCGACTAATGTAGTGATAAGCGGTGCTGCCATAAGCGCAGGGTCAAGTCCACATTTCTTCGCAAAAAGCGGTAATGTACAACCGATTGTTTTCGCTAACACAACCGTACACAACAGTGTAATTCCCAATGTAAAGGCCAACATTGGATCGTGATACATGATAACTACACGTATTCCATTTACAAGGGCAAGCATGGCACCTACCAGTGCTGCAACACGCAGTTCCTTAAAAATAACCTTTAGAATATCCCGAAATTCTATCTCGTCTGTGGCAAGCCCTCGAATAATCAATGTAGAACTCTGAGAGCCACAGTTACCACCCGTTCCGGTAAGCATAGGGACAAAAGTATTTAATATCGGCATAGTAATAAGCGCCGCTTCAAAATGTCCAAGAACAAGCCCGCTTAATGTTGCTGATAACATCAAGAACAACAGCCACGGAAAACGGCTTTTCGCATGCTCCCAAGTGGTTGTTACAAAATAATCGTCTTCACTTGGTGCAACGATACCGGCCATCATGCTGATATCTTCCGTTGTTTCCTCTTCCATGACATCGATAGCATCATCTACGGTTACAATACCAACCATACGCATTTCTTTATCCACAACAGGAATTGCAATAAGACCATATTTATTAATCATCGCTGCTGCTTCTTCCTGGTCATCATGCGTATTTACATAGATCAGGTTCGTTTCCATAATGTCTTCAATCAGACGACCATCACCATTCACCAATAATTCTTTTAGAGATACTACACCGATTAGTTTGCGCTTTTCCGTTACATAACATGTATAAATTGTTTCACGGTTCAGCCCAACCTGTCGAATTTTCAAAATCGCTTCTTCCACAGTCATGTCTTTTTGGAAGGCGATATATTCCACATTCATAATACTTCCGGCACTATCCTCCGGATAATTAAGCAGTGTATTAATTTGCTGACGGGTCTCTTCATCTGTTGCCATAAGAAGTCTGTCCACTACATTCGCCGGCATCTCTTCTAATACGTCAACGGTATCATCCAGATACATCTCATCCATGACTTCTTTAATCTCAGAATCTGTTAGGGCGTTAATTAGCATCTCCTGCATATCGCTGTTCATTTCCGTAAAAGTCTCTGCAGCTTCATCCTTGCCTAACAACCTAAAAATAAGAAGAATCTGTTTTTCATCAAGTTCTTCCAACATCTCCGCAATATCGACGGGGTGCATATTTTCCAATTCGGTTTTTAATTCTTTATACTGCCTGTTTTCAAGCAATTCCAGTATTAGTTCCATACTCGCAAATACCTCCCCATTCTTATTTCTAACATATATCTTATTAATTCTAACTCTTTTTTATGTAGATTGTCAAATAGAATGGGGATTGAAGTGTAATTTTGAATATTTACGGGTTTTATGTGGTGCCTTATGGTTTAACACCGTAAAAACGCATGTCTTTAATTCTTGTTTTCAAGATAATACGGTTTTAAATGCAAAACAAGCCTTTCGCACCGTATATATTTATTCCACATTCTGTCAGTTTACGGTGTGAAATAACAAATCATACTTATATACCGTAACTATTATTTCATTATAAGTAATACACATACTAAACCGTAAATTTCTAAACAACACTATTAATCCTTACGGCGCAGAACTATAAATTTAGAATACACGCCGTAAAAAACATAATCAACTTCTTGTGTGAATTGTTTTGCGTATTTCAACATCTTATATTATAATAATCTCAACAAATTCCTTGGAGGTTACTCATGAAAATTGTAGGCATAATTGCGGAATACAATCCATTTCACAATGGTCATCAATATCATATTGAAAAGGCGAAAGAAATAACCGGTGCGGATGCTGCAATAGTTGTTATGAGTGGAAACTTTGTACAACGCGGCGCGCCTGCGATTATGCCAAAACACCTACGAGCAGAGATGGCTTTAAAAGCCGGCGCTTCGCTTGTGATTGAACTGCCTGTCTGCTATGCAACCGGTACGGCAGAGCAATTTGCCTATGGCGCCGTCTCCATTTTGAATAGCTTGGGATGCGTAGATGCTATTTGTTTCGGAAGCGAGTGTGGGGATATAACTGCTTTAAATGAATTAGCAAAGATTTTATGTGATGAGCCTCATGAGTACAGAGAATGTTTACAAATGCATTTACGCAACGGACTATCTTTCCCACTCGCACGCCAAAAAGCAATTGAAACAATATGTTCTAATAGTTCAATTGCACATTTGTTAGAGCAACCGAACAATATTCTTGGCATTGAATATTTAAAGGCTTTATATCGTCTAAATAGCAATATAAAACCATATACAATTCAGCGCATGTCCTCTCAGTATCATGATGTGGATTTACAAGAAGAATTTAGTTCTGCTACTGCTCTGAGACAAACAATAATAAGTGGAAATTTCATGGACTTGCATGGACAAATTCCAGATACTAATATTGCTTTATTTGAAGAATATTATCAGAAACGATTTCCTGTATATGCGAATGATTTTTCTTTGCTGTTGAAATACCGCTTACTAAATGAGACAAAATCAACTTTAACACAGTATGCAGATGTTTCCGAAGAACTTGCAAACCGTATATTCAATCAATTAAACAACTTTGTTTCGTTTGAACAATTTTGCGAATTACTAAAGACGAAAGAAATGACTTATTCAAGAATTAGTCGCGCGCTTCTGCATATATTACTTGGAATTAAGAAGACTGATTATGCAGATATTGGTTATGCAAGAGTATTAGGTTTTAGAAAAGACGTCTCTAATGTTTTGACAGTAATTAAAAACTCTTCTGCTGTTCCGCTTGTAACAAAATTGACTGCAATAAAAGGTTTATCAGATTCATCAATTCAAATGTTAAACCAAGACATATACGCATCAAATCAATACGAATCTGTCGTAACCGATAAATTTAAGACTCCTTTCATAAATGAATACGAGCATGCAATTATACGAGTATAGTTGCATGCTCATTATTTTGTTAATTCTTAAAACTATGAATCGGTGCAGGAATTCTTCCTTTACGATTTACAAATGCACTACAATCAAATTCATTCACCGGAATAATTGGCGCATACCCAAGAAGTCCACCAAACTCAGCAATTTCTCCCACATCTTTACCAATGACTGGAATCAGACGCACAGCGGTTGTCTTTTGGTTTACCATACCGATAGCCATCTCATCTGCAATAATGCCGGAAATGGTTGTAGCTTTTGTTTTCCCCGGAATTGCAATCATATCTAGACCAACGGAACATACACAGGTCATTGCCTCAAGTTTTTCAAGAGTCAATGCTCCAACTGTTACTGCATCAATCATGCCCTGATCTTCACTAACCGGAATAAATGCACCGCTAAGACCACCCACATAAGAAGACGCCATAACGCCGCCCTTCTTCACCTGGTCGTTCAACATAGCAAGTGCAGCAGTCGTTCCCGGTGCACCAACTCTTTCCAGACCAATTTCTTCCAAAATCTCAGCAATACTATCTCCTACCGCTGGTGTTGGTGCTAAGGATAAGTCAATAATTCCAAATGGAATATTCAAACGTTTAGAAGCTTCTCCTGCCACCAGTTGACCTACACGTGTTATCTTAAATGCTGTTTTCTTAATTGTTTCACAAAGTTCTTCGAATCCTTGTCCTCGAACTTGTTCGATTGCGTGTTTTACAACACCTGGACCGCTGACACCTACGTTAATCACAGCATCGCCCTCTGTCACTCCTAAGAAAGCACCTGCCATAAATGGATTATCATCCGGAGCATTGCAGAAAATAACTAATTTTGCACAGCCAAGAGAATCCCTGTCTTTGGTTGCTTCTGCTGTATCTTTAATGATTTCACCGCAAAGTTTCACAGCGTCCATATTGATACCTGTCTTTGTTGAACCAACATTAACAGAACTACAAACACGCTCTGTTACTGCAAGTGCCTTTGGAATAGAACGAATTAATAGTTCTTCACTCTTTGTCATTGCTTTGGAAACAAGTGCAGAATATCCACCAATAAAGTTCACACCTACTGTATGCGCAGCACGGTCTAATGTTTTTGCTATTGTAACAAAATCCTCGCTTGTTTTACAAGCGGCAGCACCTATCAATGAAATTGGTGTGATTGAAATACGCTTATTTACAATCGGAATACCAAATTCATGTTCAATTGCCTGACCGGTCGAAACCAGGTCCTTTGCTATGCTTGTGATTTTGTTGTAAATATTTTCATTTAATTTATTCAAATCAGAATCTATACAATCCATAAGACTAATTCCCAAAGTAATTGTACGAACATCCAGGTTTTCCTGTGAAATCATCTGATTTGTTTCTGTGACTTCATAAATATTAATCATGGTTTTCTAGCTCCTACTATTAAAGTCTATGCATTTTTTCAAAAATTTCAGCTCTCTGACAACGAATCGTTACACCAATCTCTTCCCCGATTGCTTCTAACTCTTCAAACACGGTGCCAAATTCTTTTTCTGTGTCTGTCATATCAGTAATCATCATCATGTTAAAATATCCTTGTACAATCGTTTGAGAAATATCCAAAATATTAATTTGGTTCTCTGCCAAATACGTACAAACTTTCGCAATAATTCCTACGGTGTCTTTTCCTACGACAGTGATAATACATTTTTTCATATCTTGCCTCCTGTATTAGATATTATAAATTTTTGACATTTTGTCTCTATCAGCAACCATAAGCGGAATTTCATTTCCGTTATATGGTATGTTGCTCATTGTTACTTCAAGTTTTACGGTTTCATAAGCAAGTTCCGCGTAATTATTATCCTTACTCAAATGACCAAGCAAAACACATTTCAGCTTATCATGTAGAATATCACAAAGCAATCTTCCTGACAACTCATTTGATAAATGACCTCTATTTCCTAAGACACGTTGTTTCAACGGATATGGATAAGGACCAACCTCTACCATATGGGTATCATGGTTTGCTTCTAACAATACTGCATTCAAGCCTTTCAAATTTTCCACGATATAATCATCATATGTACCAAGGTCTGTTGCAATCGCAATCGCTTTGTCTTCTCCTTCGATACGAAACCCAGTTGGTTCATTTGCATCATGTGAAATAGCAAATGGTCTTACCGTTAAATCACCAATTACAAACGACTCATCAATCGGAAGCTCATGAAAAAGCCCATCCGGCATCTTCCCTATTGTTTTACAGGTTT
This sequence comes from Faecalimonas sp., assembly GCA_045531155.1. Taxonomy (GTDB): domain Bacteria; phylum Bacillota; class Clostridia; order Lachnospirales; family Lachnospiraceae; genus Faecalimonas. The sequence continues at coordinate 8,168 of JAZSDK010000105.1, forward strand.
GAATCCCCACAATTGTGCCCTTTGATGCATATATAGGCACATTATATTTTCTGCAAAAAACTCCCAAGCCTTGAATGTGGTCCACGTGTTCATGGGTAATAAAAATTCCACTGAGTTCTTCGCCTCTTACATCCAGTTCTGCAAGTCCATCCTCTATTCTTTTTTTACTAATACCTGTATCTACTAGTATATGGGTATTGTCACTTCCCACATAAATACAGTTTCCACTGCTGCCACTTGCAATGCTACATAATCTCATTACATGTCTCCTAACGTTTCATTGCTTTCTCAATCTGATAACAAGTATCTTCAAAATCTCCGCTGTTGTCAATCACAATTTGACATTCATTTCTAAAAATTTGCTCTGATAATTGAGAAGCCATGATTGCATCTATTTTTTCATCCGTATACCCGCGGCTTATCTTTAAGCGTTCTCTACGAATGCTCTCATCACAGTAAATATACCACATTTCGTCGCAAATCCGACTGTAATCATCTTCCAAAAGCAAAGCTGCTTCAATAATAAAATATGTAGTTTCGTTGTTGCACTCTCTCTGTATCCATTCAACAATATACGCTTTCACAGCCGGATGCATGATCTGATTTAGTTTACACAATTTTTCCTTGTTTGCAAATACAATGTGACCTAGTTCGCCTCTATTAATTGTGCCATCCTCATTCAAAATGTTTTCGCCAAAACAAGAGACGATTTGTGCATAACATTTTTGACCTGGTTCCTGTAACTTCCAAGCCACATGGTCAGCCTGACAAACAACAGCGTGATATTCTGTTTCTAAATAAGAGAGAACTCGGCTCTTTCCAGAACCGACTCCCCCTGTAATTCCTATTATTTTCATTATTTCGCCTCATACCAATTCTTTCCAGTATGCATATCAACATCAAGCGGAACGGATAATTTTGCAGCATGTTCCATTTCATACTTAAGAATTTCCTTCACTTTATCGACTTCCGATTCATGAGCCTCAATTAACAATTCATCGTGCACCTGCAATACAAGTCTTGATTTCAATTGTTCTTCTTTTAATCTCTTTTGTACACCAATCATGGCTATCTTCATGATATCTGCAGCAGTTCCCTGAATCGGTGAATTCATAGCTACACGCTCACCGAAGGAGCGTTGCATAAAGTTGCTAGAAGACAATTCCGGGATTGGTCTTCTTCTTCCAAACAAGGTGGTTACATAGCCCTTATCTTTTCCCAATTGGACTGCATCATCCAAAAACTTCTTAATTCCCGGATAGGTATTAAAATAATTATCGATATATTGAGCAGCCTCTTTCTTAGTAATACTAAGATCCTGGCTTAATCCAAAAGAACTAATTCCATATACAATACCAAAGTTAACAGCCTTTGCATTCCGTCTTTGAAGTTCTGTTACTTCATCAAAAGGAATATGGAATACCTGCGAAGCTGTCATACGATGAATATCTCTTGCTTCTCTATACGCTGCAATTAGCTGTTCATCACCCGAGCAATGAGCAAGGATACGGAGCTCTATCTGAGAGTAATCTGCATCCACAAACACATAACCTTCCTCCGGAACAAAGACTTTTCGAATCAGTCTTCCGAGCTCCATACGTATCGGAATGTTTTGCAGATTCGGCTCTGTACTGCTGATTCTTCCGGTCGCCGTAATAGTCTGATTAAATTTGCCGTGAATACGTCCATCTTCCAGTATATAGTTAGCCAAGCCATCTGCATAAGTCGACTTTAGTTTTGTGAGCTGACGATATTCTAAAATATCTGACACAATCGGATAATCCACTGCCAATTTATCCAAAACATCTGCTGATGTGGAATAACCGGTTTTGGTTTTCTTTCCACTTGGCAATCCCAGTTTTTCAAACAAGATTACCCCTAATTGTTTCGGTGAATTAATATTAAATTCTTCTCCTGCAGCCTCATAAATCTTCTTCTCTAATTCAACGATTTTAACCGCCAGTTGTTCTCCGTAAATTTTCAATGCCGGCGCTTCTACTTTTACACCATTCTTTTCTATTTCATAAAGGGTAAAAAGAAGCGGCATCTCAATATCAGAAAACAGTTTGTCCATCTGAGCGTCAATAAGTTTGTTCGTCAAAGGCTCAAAACTTGCATATGCAACAAAACATTCATAAAAACATTTCTGCAATTCATCCGCTTTATCGTCAATTAAAATATCCAATTGCTCTCTTGCAACATCTGTGAAATCATAATCGTTCTTAAGTGGATTTAAAAGATATGCTGCAATAATGGCATCAAAGCACACCTCTCTACGCACATCTTCTATATGTTCCAGCGCCTCTTTTGTGTGAAACAAGCAAAACTTTTCGACACATTTCGACACGCCGACAATTTCATCAAGCAAATAGGAAATGTTGATATCATTCTCTGTGGTAATGACATAAATATCCTCTTTCCCAAATGAAATCCCGATGCCTGTAAGCCCAGCATCCATCATAAACAATGGTAACACATTCGTGGTATCTTTATAAAAAGAAATCCCGACTACTTTTTGTTGTTTTGCCTTTGCAAATATTTCATCAGCCTCTTTTTTTAATGTAATTTTCTTAAATACATCTTCAACCTTATTTGTCGGTGCTGAAACCTCAAATCTTGCCAAAAGATTTTTAAACTGCAATCTTTGAAAATAAACATACGCTTCTTCTGTATATAAATCTCCTAATCTTGCTTCTTCTAAATTATACTCAAAATCTGCATCCACATTAATCGTAGCAAGCACCTTGCTCATTTGAGCCAAATCATAATGTTCCGCCAATGCATTTGCAGCACGTGGTGGTTTGAGTTCACTTACATGTTCATATGCATTCTCAATGGAACCATATTCTACGATAATCTTTGTAGCAGTTTTTTCGCCAATGCTTGGCACACCCGGAATATTATCAGATGTATCACCCATAAGTGCCTTTAAATCAATGAATTCTTGTGGAGTTACCTCATAGCGCGTCTTTACATCCTCTGCGTAATAATCCTCAACCTCTGTTTTACCTTGCTTCGTCTTTGGAATACGGATTTTTACTTTTTCCGTTGCCAACTGCAACAAATCACGGTCTCCGGAAATCACAGACACTTCCATCCCCATGCTCTCACAACGTTTGGAAATGGTTCCAAGAAGGTCATCTGCTTCTAATCCTGCCTGCTCTATAATCTTCACACCCATTGCGCGAAGAACCTCTTTAATCACCGGAACCTGCTGACGAAGCTCGTCCGCCATCGGTTTTCTAGTCCCTTTATATTCCGCATACATCTCATGACGAAATGTTGGTGCATGAACATCAAATGCGACAGTCAAATATTCTGGTTTTTCTTCCTCAAGAATTTTAAACATAATATTTAAAAACCCATAAATAGCATTTGTATGAAGTCCTTCTGAATTGGTTAAATCCGGCACTCCATAAAAAGCACGGTTTAAGATACTATGTCCATCAATTAAAACGATTTTATTACTCAAAGGTATATCCTCCCTTGTAAGAATTTACACTATTATAGTATTGTACCATAAAAACACCAATAGTACAATTTATTGATTTTTGCAAATTTTTTTAATATAATTAATGTAATATAATAATTCAATATTTTACATAGGAGGGGGTAAATATGAAAAAAATATTTTCCATTTTACTTATCATGACACTAGTTTTTTGTATTACTTCTTGTGGCGAATCAAAGTCTGATGTGAAAGGCTCTCTTAAAACAGAGGAGACAGATACAAATAACAAAGAGGAAGAAGTTGATTTGTCATTAGGACTTGCAGAAGGAAACATCTATGAGAGTGAATTCCTCAAAATCGGATTTAATCTTATTGAAGGCTGGACATTTTACACAGAGGAACAGATACGAGAGTTAAATAATATTGCCACTGATATGGTAGACGAAGAAATTGCTGAAAATATAAAAAGTGCAGACCTAGTTTATGATATGTACGCACTAGACACTTTTGGAAACAGTGTCAATATCAACTTGGAAAAACTGAACACAGTGGGGTCTGCAATATTTTCTGAAGAGGATTATGTAAATGCATCTCTTGAAACTCTTAAAGATGCTTTAAAGTCCATGGGATTTACAAGTGTAACAGCAGAGGCAACAACTGTTACATTAGCTGGCGAAAAGCACCCTGCTGTTTATGTTGTATGTGCAAACGAACAACTTACAATGTATGAAAAAATTGTATGCAAAAAAGTTGGAAAATATATGGCAAGTATTACAATAGCTACTGTTTTTGAAGATAATACTGATACAATTATTTCTCAATTTTACGCATTAAAATAAAAAATGGGAGTATTCTAAAACACTCCCATTTTAATATTATATAAGTTTTTTGCCTATTTCAAAACAATCAAATGTTGCGAAATAGTCACTCGGTTTCTCTGCTCTACGAATCAGTTGTGTACTTCCATCTTCTTTTAATAGAAGCTCCGCAGATTTCAACTTCCCATTGTAATTATATCCCATCGCATATCCGTGTGCACCTGTATCATGAATTACCAAGGTGTCCCCCATATCAATCTTCGGCAGCATGCGGTCAATTGCAAACTTATCATTGTTCTCACATAGCGAACCTGTAATGTCATACATCTGGTCACATGGTTCATCTTCTTTACCCATAACAGTAATGTGATGATATGCACCATACATTGCCGGTCTCATTAAGTTAACCGCACATGCATCGCAACCAATATATTCCTTGTGGGTATGTTTTTCGTGAATTGCTTTTGTCACCAGACATCCGTATGGTCCCATCATGAAACGTCCAAGTTCTGTGTAAATCGCCACATCTCCCATGCCTGCAGGCACTAATACTTCCTCGAATACTTTTCTTACACCTTCTCCAATTGCATAAATATCATTTGGTTCTTGGTCCGGACGATATGGAATACCAATTCCACCGGAAAGGTTAATAAATTTAATATGTGCACCTGTTTCTTTCTGCAATTTTACTGCTACTTCAAACAACACTTTCGCAAGCATTGGATAGTATTCATTTGTCACGGTGTTGCTAGCCAAAAATGCATGGATACCGAATTCCTTTGCACCTTTTTGTTTTAACACCTTAAACGCTTCAAACAACTGCTCCGTTGTCATACCGTATTTTGCATCACCAGGGTTGTCCATAATGTCATTGCTAATTTTAAACAATCCACCTGGATTATAACGACAGCTGATGGTCTCCGGTATATGGCCAATTGTTTTTTCCAGGAAATCAATGTGAGTGAAATCATCTAAATTTATAATTGCCCCTAGTTTGTTTGCATATACAAATTCTTCTGCTGGTGTTGCATTGGAAGAAAACATAATCTCCTCACCAACTGCTCCGATTGCTTCCGAAAGCATCAACTCTGTATAAGAAGAACAGTCGCACCCACATCCATATTCTCTTAAAATGTTGATTAAAAATGGGTTTGGCGTTGCCTTTACTGCAAAATATTCTTTAAAGCCTTTATTCCATGAAAACGCTTCTTTTAAGGCCTTTGCATTTTCACGAATCCCCTTTTCATCATATAAATGAAATGGTGTCGGATATTCTTTCATAATCTCATCTAATTTTTCTTTCGTAACGAA
>JAZSDK010000124.1:0-11314 GCA_045531155.1 Faecalimonas sp.
GACGCACTTCATAAACGGTAATTTTAGGTGCGGTCAGATACATTATAATTGTTGCAAGTAAATACACAAAAATAATGCCAAAAATGACGATTCCAATATTAAGATGTTTTTCTTTTGGGTATTTTATAACATTTGTCATAGTTTGTTTAATGCACTCCCATTCAAATAGTTAAACCTTTTGCCTTGATATACGTCTAATTCAATTATTTTATCAAGCAACTCATCTTGAAGCTTCCACCAACTGGTATTCCAATTAGAGAAATCAGAATCTTCTTCTGGCACCCGGCTAAATAGTCTTTCTATAACGATGTTTGGGGATAGATGTTCCATAAATGCAATCACTCGATCAAAATATTCTTTTTTTGAACATATACTTATTGTACCATTTCTATATTGATAGGACAACTTCGTATTTTTCGCAATATAAAGCGAATGTAATTTCACAATATCAATATTTAATGCGGATAATATTTTTGCAGTTTCAATTGCATCTCGCATAGTATCTTCCGGAAGATTAAGAATAACATGCGTGCAAATCGTAAAAGGATATTTTTTAATACGTAGTACCGCATCAATAAATTCTGCCAAACCGTGTCCACGATTTATGAAATCTAAAGTGTGGTAATTAGCCGTCTGTAATCCCAATTCGATATTAATGTCAACATGGTACGTGTTGTAAATATCTAGGAGAACATCGAGATAACTATCCCGAATACAATCCGGTCTTGTGGATATAGATATTTCTACAATATCTGTATTTGTAGCTGCTTCTATAACATAAGCACGAAATTGTTCTAACTCCATGAAGGTATTTGTATAATTTTGAAAGTATGCAATGTATTTTCTTGCTTTGTACTTCTTTTCAATTAATTGTTTTGTTGTATTTAATTGTTCTGTTACAGAAATAGATGCATCCGCAGCTTCAAAACCGGTTCCAACTTCTGCGCAAAAACTACATCCCTGGCCGTCAATTCTGTTTGGACAGGTGATTGGCAAATTAATTGGTAGCTTATATACTTTCTCACCGTATTTAGTTTTTAAATACTCAGAATATTTTTTATATAAAATTTTTTCTGTCATACATAATTTCCCTATTACTTGGTTATAATCCTAATTAGAAACTTAAACAAGGAGGAAAAACAAATGAAATATTTTGATAATATCAGCCTGACACTTGTAATTATAGGTGCACTCAATTGGCTACTTATAGGTGTTTTTCGTTTTGATCTTGTTGCGTTCCTGTTTGGGAATATGACATTACTTTCACGTATTGTGTATATTCTCGTAGGATTATGTGGTTTATATTTGATAACACTTTATGGACGTATCAATGACGATAAAAAGGGTTCTATTTAAGAACCCTTTTTTATTTGCAACCGCACCTGCACAGCACGCCTTCGGTGCCGCAGGAGAGTTTATAAGCAAACTCTTATTGTGGAATAGCTGCCCATAAAAATGTCATATTATCATATAAATTGCGTCTTGATGTTGCCCCCATGATAATGGATATATATGGTGTATCAACAGAATCTTTTCCATACATAACCAAGCATGAGCCGGCATCATATGTATTTCCGGTTTTGCCACCGATTAAAGTAATTCCGCGTGGTGTTTTTCTCGCACCAGTTACAAATTGATTGGATTGACTCCATGTTACATTTCGTTTTGTCCCATTTTTTTGTGCAATAACTGTACTATAGTTTTTTGAGGATACAATTTCCAAAAAAGTTTCATTCTTAATACATTCATTAAAAATCAGGTACAAATCATATGCAGTTGTATAATGATCCTTATCTTGGTAACCGTGTGGATTCACAAAATGCGTATTTGATGCACCAAGTTGCTTTGCTTCCTCATTCATTAAGTCAACAAATGTTTCTATATCTCCTGAAATGTGTTCTGCAATTGCAACGGCACTATCATTTCCGGAAGGAAGCATTAGCGCGTAGAGTAAATCCTTCAAAGACAAAACATCGCCTGCCTGCAAATGTGCAGTGGATGAATCAGAAGGTACATCTACTGCTGTTTCGCTGATTGTAACATAGTCTTCTAAGTTTCCATACTTTAATGCAACATATGCAGTCAATATTTTGGTTGTACTCGCAGGATACAATTTATCATTTGCATGTTCTGAAAATAAAACTTTTTGATTTTCTATATCGAATAAAAGTGCACCCTTAAACTCATCGTTTGTATGAAATGAATCAAACTCTACCTCTTCGTTAGTGACACACAGATTCTCGGCAAAAAAATCTGCTTCATAGATAGTTGATTGATAGGAACGAGTTTCATGTTTTATAAGTCGGTTGCGTGCATTCATACTGATAATGGCTATACAAATAACTAGACCCAAGAAAATCACACTGCTTATAAATTTAATTAATAATTCTTTTTTTCTATTTCTTCTACGTCTTCTAAACGTTTTATCTGTACATTTCACGCCAATCCAAATCTCCTCTATCCAGCGCAAGAACAATAAGCTCTGCTGTTGCTAAGTTGGTTGCAATCGGGATGTTGTACATATCACAAAGGCGAACAACATCATTTACATTTGGTTCATGTGGTTTTGGCTCCATTGCATCACGCAAGAAAATCAACGCATCAATATCATTTTGTGCAATCTGACTTCCTAATTGCTCAGTTCCACCAAGTGGACCTGCTAAATATTTATGAATTGTTAAATTTGTAACCTCTTCAATTAAACGACCTGTTGTTCCTGTTGCAAACAACTGATGCTTACTTAAAATGCCTTTATAAGCAATGCAAAAATTCTGCATTAATGTTTTTTTTGAATCATGTGCGATTAATCCGATATTCATGTCCAGACTCCTTTAATATTTTTTCGGTTGTAAGCCTACATTTAACACAAAACCAATTCCCATGTAAAAGCAGACAATGGATGTTAGACCGGCACTGACAAATGGTAGTGACAATCCTGTGTTCGGTAACACTCCGGTTGCAACCCCCATGTTAATAAAGCTTTGAAAACCAATGAGTGCTGCTATACCACCACATATAATCTGCCCTGCTAAATTCTGGGATTTTAATCCAATTATAATACATTGTAAAATAATTAACAATAGTAAAAATATCACAATGCAGCATCCGATAAATCCCAACTCTTCTCCTATGATGGCAAAAATAAAATCTGTCTCTGCTTCTAATAAAAAATTACCATTTTTTACAGAGTTTGTTGTGTTATTATTTAAGCCTTTTCCACTTAATTGGCCGGAGCCGATTGCAATAATTGAGTTCTGTTGCTGGTAACCTGTATCAGAGGAATATTCCTCCGGATAAAGCCATGCAAGAATACGTTCTTGTTGATACTCCTCTAAAAATGGTTGGTTTGGCATAAGTGCAACTCCGATAAATATAGCAACACAAGGAATTGCAACAGCCAATACTGTAACTATAAATTTATAACTCAATCCACCCAGAAACATGAGTACGCAAAATACTGCTGTTATACAGAGTGTATTAGAAAGGTTTGGTTGTGTCAAAATTAAATATAAGGATGGGAGAACCAATAGTACACATTGTATAATGATTTTCGGTTCTTTCATACGGTTTTCATGATTCATAAGAAATTTTGCAAAAAATAATATTAAAAATATTTTCGTCAAATCAGAAGGCTGTAATGTGGTGAAGCCTAAGTCGATCCAACGTTGTGCGCCATTGTAATTCACGCCAAAGAATTTCACGCAAAGTAAAAGGAGTATATTGATGCCGTAGATTACCCAATAAAAATTCAAAACCCATTCAAAATCAATCAGTGAAACTACAAGCATAGCAATGATACCTAATATAACACCTATAATCTGTTTGGATTGTGCAGAAGGCAATGCACTTCCTACTGCCAAAATTCCAATAACCGATAAGGCAAGCACAGATATTACAAGTATGAAATTATAATCCTTTAAATTATATTTTTTTAGAAACTTCACGAATCTTCTCCCATTAAAGTAATGTGTATATAGGAATTTGTCATTTTCACGTCAAATTCCTCAGGAATTATCTCTATGTATTTTGAAATTGTTTGAAATAATTCAGTATGTATTTTTTCAAATGTATCTGGTGTGCAGTTAACGCGGTCTGAAACAAGAAGCGACTTCAATCTATCTTTTGCAATTAATACAGAACCGTTTTTCATGACTACACCTCCTGATTATTTTTGAAAAATTTTAGCAAGCTTGCCAATGAAATTATTGTGTGTATCAAGATTCAAAAATGGAACCTCTTCGCCTGTGATTCGCTTACATATATTCATATATGCTCTGCCGGACAAGCAATCCATACCGATAACCGGCTCTCCTTGGTTGGTTGCAACAACAATCTTTTCGTCATCCGGAATTGCTCCAAGTAAATTAATTGCAAGAATCTCTGTCACATCTTCTACCGACATCATATCCCCGCGTTTTACCATTTCCATACGAATCCGGTTAATAATTAAATCTTGTTTCTTGATATTATTTTTTTCCAACAAACCGATGATTCGGTCAGCATCGCGGATTGCCGAAACCTCCGGTGTGGTAACAACAATTGCTCTTGTTGCACCGGCAATTGCATTTTGGAATCCTTGTTCAATGCCTGCGGGACAATCTAATAATATATAGTCAAATTCTTCTGACAACTCTTCTGTTAATTTTCTCACCTGTCCCGGAGAAACTGCGGATTTATCTTTTGTCTGAGCGGATGGCAATAAATATAGATTATCAAATCGTTTGTCTTTGATTAAAGCCTGTTTCATACGACAATTTCCTTCAATCACATCTACTAAATTGTATACAATACGATTTTCAAGGCCCATTACAACGTCTAAATTTCGAAGACCTAAATCTGTATCTATTACTACTACTTTTTTATTTAATTTTGCAAGCCCAACTCCAATATTTGCTGTAGTAGTTGTCTTGCCTACGCCACCTTTTCCTGAGGTGATAACAATCACTTCTCCCATGGTATTAAATCCTCCTTCTCATTTTGATTGCATTTGTGGGTGTTACGGCGTATCTTTTGTGTTTTTTTTATTAATCCCCGTGTGACTCTGTACCAAGTACGCCTGCCCTGCCAAATATCAATTGAGAATCATCAGCAAGTCCAAAGTGTTTTCGTACCATATCTCGTCCAATTTCTGCCGGATAACCGGAACTATATCCGTTTGCAATACGCACGCACAATGCAATTTCCGGATTTGTGCTAGGCGCAAAACCGACAAAAAGTACATGGTCGGCATGTGTGTTACTTTGTTGGGCAGTACCTGTTTTTCCTGCCATTTGCATACCTGCCTCGCGAAGGCTTTTAAATCTTGCGTCTTTTTTTACCATCTCAATCATTCCTTGATGAACAAGCTGGAATGTTCCTTCGCTGACATCGGTTATATTGTTATAAACACTAGGTTCATAATCCACAATTACGTCACCACTCGTATCTACAACTTTTTGCAATAATGTTAAGTCATATACGGTGCCTTTATTTGCAACACCAGTGATATATCTTGCCAATTGACTGGTTGAGTACACATTTGTACCTTGTCCAATTGCAGAACGCACAGCATCTTCATCACTGATATTTGGTGTTCTTTCGGATAATTCTAATCCGGAGGTTTCAGATAAGCCAAACATTTTTGCATACTTTTCAATTCTAGCAAGACCTTGGCTTGAGGAATAGCTTCCCTTTTCTGTCAGTCCTAAGCGAAAACCAACTTCATAGAAGAAATTGTTGCATGAGTTAGCAATACCACCAACTACATTTAAACTTCCATGTCCGTTTGGATAAATCCAACAGGTCGGACTTGGTGTAATATTTTGATATGGTCCATTACAGCCAACTAATGAACCGGATGAAATCACACCTTCTGTCAGACCGGTAATGGCCATTAAAGGTTTAAAGGTGGAACCAGGTGCAGTCAATTCCTGAGTTGCCTTGTTGTAGAAAGGCAATGAAGAATTAGCATAAACCTGATTATAATAAGCCACATCCATGGTGTTTGCCAATCGATTATTGTCATATCCTGGATAAGACACACACACAAGGGTATTTCCGGATGCAGTATCTGTCATTACAGCGGAACCCGTGGAAGGTTCTACACCTAGCATACCCGGTGTGATTTCCAGATTTTCAATCTTATTACGCATAAAATCATAAGCACTGTATCCGCTTAACAAACGATTGTATTGATTTTCGTCATATTTAAGAACGCCTTGGTCATACAATAATACACAGATCATATTTCCGGAAAGTGTGCCGTCTTTTACCATATAACGATAAACCAGCTTTTCAAATTTTGCATCCGTTTTTAGGTGATCTGCAATATAATCCAAAATTCCTTGATATACTTCGTTGGAATCTGAATATTTACCTTCCGAATGTATATATTTTTGAAGGATTGTAGTATCTACCCAATTCTGTGAAATGGCATGATTTAAGTATTCATATAAATTGATTTTTTCATTTTTCCAAGCTTTATAAGTGTTGTCATTTGTGTCAATCTTATCTTTTATCAGAACACCTGTTGTTGGCAAAAGCTCTGCCGCAATATAATTCATATATGCCTGTTTTTCTTTTGCAAGTTCCTTATATGCAGGTGCTTTTACATTCTGTAAATCATTTAAAATGTTTTTGATTGCATTGTCTTGTCTTGTACAATATAACGAGTAGACTTTCTTCTCTGTAGAAGTTGCATATTCTTCTGCAAATTCATCTGTATCTAAGATTTCATTTCCAATAAATGCGTAGTATACATCTCCTATTGGTACGATAACATCAGATGCTTCTCCGTTTGGATTTCGGGTGTAATCCAGCACATAAGTTAATTTACGTAAAATAATGCCTGCAAGCTTTTCTTCGATTAGCTTATATGTGGTAATCTGTAAATCCTTATCAATTGTAAGGTATACATCGTTTCCTGCTTTTGGTTCTGTTACACTGACTGTTTCAATGACTTTTCCAACATCATTTACATATACAACTTCCTCGCCTTTTGTACCTTGCAGATACTCGTCCATCACTTGTTCAATACCTGATTTACCAACAATATCTGTAAGTGAATATTTCTTCTGCTGCTCTTTTGTCAGCGCATCGTATTCTTCTTGAGAAATTTTGCCGGTATATCCAAGTATGGATGCAAAGTAAATGCTGTCAGGATATTCGCGCAGGGACTCTTCCCCTATGCTAATTCCTTGAAGGTTCGTCATATTTTCTTTGATGACAGCAACCGTTTTATCACTCACATCGGAGGCAATGGTTGTTGGTATATATCGCTTATAACTATTTAAATGCATTCCATAACGGACAGTTACAATTTGAAGCGCACGGGTTTTGCTGTATTTTGTTTGGTCAACACCAAATCCATAATCACTTTTTCTTTTATTTGCGCACAAAAACTCCATGGCCTCATCCGCAGTTGCGTCTCCGTATCCGGCTTCCTTTAATTTATCAATGGTTGTGTAACCATAGATATCGGCCAAGAAACGTAACCGTTTTGTTCCTTCAGCGTACAAAAACTGATAATTATCATTATCATCTACTATAATTCCAAAATCATCTACAATGGAATCACCATTTTGCTCAATCATGTCAATTACAGTGTTGATGGTTTCGTTGATTAATTCATTTTTCTGTGTACGGTCATTGTAGGTACCATTATCTTCAATTTGCACGGTATAAGCCAAACGATTTGTTGCAAGAATTTCGCCATCTCTGTCATAGATATTACCACGTGTTCCATTAATCGTTTTGGTTTTACGAATGGACAAGGTATAATTATCAAGATAATTTTGTCCATTTACGATTTGTAAATCAAATAATCGGAACACAATAATCAGTGACAACACGCAAAATAATGCAATTAAGACAACTAATCTTGATTTAAAGACAGTTGCAAAAAAATCTTTGATACTATTAAACAAATTTACTTGCACTCCTTTGTTCTTCTGATTCTAGTTTCTTATTGATTTGTAAAATAAGCTGATACAAAATCAAAGTCACTAGAATGGTATAAATTAATTCAGGGAAAATAATACTTTTCAAATAATAGAAATAGTCAAATCTACTTCTCATAATAAACATGAAAATACAAACAATGTTTCCATATAGGAAATCACTTGTTGCAATTAAAATCAGTGGTAATTTGATATCATCATCATAAAATATCTTTCGGAAAAATCCATTTGCATAACCAAGTACAGTATAAATTAATGTGTAGAATCCAATTAAATCACTAAACATGATATCAATTAGCAGGCCTGATAGAAAACCAACCATCATGCCCTCTCTTTTGCCACGCATAAATCCAAAAGAGGATGTCACGATAATCATAAGATTTGGTGTGATGGAAGCAAAAGATATCCTTTGAAATACTGTGCATTCTAATACAAAGCATGCGATGATAATACAAACAGTAATGAGTTTACGTTTCAATCCTATTCCTCCAATAAATCCTCTTTTGTTGTTGTAATAACAAGCACTTCTCTTAGATGTTCAAAATCAACTACAGGTGTTATATAACCGGAACGAGTTAAATTGTTTGAATCCACATGAATCTCGCTGATATAACCGATTAAGATACCCTGTAAATATTTGCTGCTTATGTGGGATGTAACAACCTGTTCACCTTCTTTGATTTCTGTGCCATTGTTTGCCAGCATTTCAAAGCGAATTCTTCCATCCTGCATTAAGGTTAAATCTCCGTTTACAACACAAGTGTCAGATGTAGAAAGAACCAATGCGCTTACATTACTTGCGTCGTCGATGATAGATCGCACTCTCGCCCAATTTGGACCAACCTCTGTCACAATACCGACAAGCCCCTTTCCAGCCATTACATTCATATCTACTTTAATACCATCTTTTGACCCCTTGTCTATAACAAATGAATGGAACCAATTACCGGAGTCATTCATTGTAACACGGGCTCCCACCTTTTTATAATCTGCATACAACTCATCCAGAGCATAAAGTTCCCTCAAACGCTCTAATTCGTGTTTGTCTTGCTGAAGAAGATTGTTTTTCACAGTTAGTTCATCCAGTTCAGCCTGCAACGCTTCATTTTTCGAACGCAATTCCTGAATTGTTTCAAAATTGTGCGAAAAGTCGCTCATCCATAAGCCAATAGTATTGATTCCTTTCTGCATTGGAACTATGGTATAGTTGGCAACTGCACGTAGTGGGCCACTCACTTTATCTGTAATTAATGATAATCCCATGAGCAAAACGCACACAACACAAAGAATCAGCAATATATGTTTACTTGAAAAATTCGTCTGATTATTTTTTCTCATTCCTATCTCATCCACCTATAATTTTCATCTAACATTGAGTATGTCATCTTCATCAAATCTTTTGATTCGATGATGTTCTTTAAGCCGGTTACAGCACAAAATTCTGGCTGCCCGGCTATATGTACCGGAATATCCAATTGGTTCTCCATATATGTTTTTAATCCTTTTAAGCTTGCAAAACCACCGGAAACATAGATACCATTTTTTTTAATTATACGTTGTACTTCAGGAGGTGTTCTCTCCAATAGCGCAAGTATTTCGTGAAGACAAATGTGTAAAGGTTCCTGCATTGCCTCCTGTACATCGACCATTGTAATATGTCTCTGCTCGGGAATACGTGTTATCAAATTTCGTCCGGCAACTTTGAAATCTTCACTTACCTCTTCAGACGAAACTCCGTATTCTTTTCTTAGTTCTTCGGCAGACAAATGTCCAATTAAAAATTCATGTTTATACCTTACGGTGTTTTTTATTGCTTGGTCATAAGTCGTACTTCCGATTTTAAGTAATTTATTTAATACAACTCCACCATAAGATAAGATGGTGATTTCCGTTGTCTCTGCTCCCATATTTACAGTAAGCACTCCGGGTAGATTTTTCACATCTAAACCAAATCCAATTGCATCAGCAATGCCGCGTTCAACAATGCGGACTTCCTTTGCCTTTGCATTGGAATGAACAACCAAATCATAGAACGCTCTTTTTTCCACCTCTGTAACATCGGTAGGTACTGCAATAATGTATTTTGAGCCCCTTACAAAACGCTGGTCTTTTTTTAACAGATTTTGTAAGAGGTACTGCATATTGTAAAAATGTGAAATAACACCTTCCTTCATTGGAAATTGTATTTCGATATTTTGCGGAGCTTTCTCAAACATTGCATAAGCATCATTCCCAATAGAAAATATTTCTTTTTCATTGGCAATAGCGATTGCATTTTTTTCTTTCCATATGGAGTTTTTCTTTTTATCGTAAACCTTAATCTCATAGGTTCCAAGGTCAAGGCCATAAACATTTCCAAACATTTGTATCCCTCATCTGTTATAACAATTCCTTTTCTGCAAAACTGATATAACAATTATCTCCAATGATAATGTGATCTAACAATTCAATACCTATTATATCTCCTGCTTCCTTTACTCTTTTTGTTAAAAGTAAGTCCGTTTTGCTCGGTGTGGGGTCGCCACTTGGGTGATTATGCAGTAGTATAATGGATACTGCCTGTTTATTTAAAGCTTCTATAAATAATTCTCTTGGCGAAATTAAAGAGGCATTGACAGTGCCTTTTGATACATCAGCTTCTCCAAGCAATTTTGATTTCGAATTTAACATCAGTAGCTTGATATGCTCCTGTTTCTGATGACGCAGCTCTTCCATGTAATATTCTGCGATACTTGCGGGGAGTGTAAATGTCAATCCTTCTTTTGCGGTTGCCTTAGAAAGGCGTTTTGCAAATTCAGATAAACATAGAATCTGAACCGCTTTTACAGTTCCAATCCCCTTGATTGATTTTAATTCTTCTAAGGTCAGATTGTGAATGTTTAAAATGCCATCATCTCCACAATCAGGACCCAATAGGTATTGGGCTAATTCCAACACATCGAGTCCTTTTACGCCCGTTCTAAGAAGAACGGCGAGCAGCTCCGTGTTGTTCAAGGAAACTGCTCCATGTTCTAAGCATTTTTCATAGGGTCTCTCACTTTTACAGAGTTCATTAATCATGTTTTATTGCAGACTCTCTTTAGCAATTCACTTTCCTAAATAAAACGATAAATTAATGATGCAAGTATTAATCCAAGAATACTTGCGATGGTAATTTTAATGGATAAACCGAAGGTTAAAATAATAATTCCTAAATTAAGTACAATTGGACTGTCTAAACCAAAGGCTTGTCCGTAATTCAGCCAACTCAAACCGGGCATGTTTTCAGTAAGTGTTCCGATAAAACCACCGAGTACAATGCCTGCAAGCATAAAAATAATTAATACCCATACATTTTTTGAGCCAATTTTTTTCATATGTAGATTTCCTCATTTCTT
>JAZSDK010000117.1:0-2438 GCA_045531155.1 Faecalimonas sp.
AAAGATGTAACAACACCGATTACCCCAGGTGTTTCGCATTCATCTGACATAGATGAGAAGCCAGCTGCTGATTCAAAGACGGAGCAGTCTACTGGTGAGATGGATACTCCAGGTTCAACGTCAACATCTGGCGAAAGTACAGAGAATTCGGAAAGTTCGGATATTTTGCAAAATGATTTGCCGAATTACCAAAACGTTGAAGAGACGACGTCAGATAGTATAAGTGATGAAACAGGTAATGGGGAAAACTAGGATAGCAATGACGGAACTGAACAAAACGGGAAAGCAATTGAATAAAATTTTACAGAAAGGACGCAATTTCAGCATGAGATTGCGTCTTTGCTTTACCTATTTAAGAACGGTCAGTTTGAGACCAAGTGGCCGCATAATCTTTAGTAGTGTGTCCAAATTTGGTGTGGTTTTTAAAGATTCGATACGTGCAACGGAGGATTGAGGAATGCCACAAAGATTTGCAAGCTCACGCTGGCTAACGCCAAGGGCATGTCTTTGCTGAATGACAGCGCTAATGATAGCGGCTTGTTCTTCGATTTCCTCCATGTCTCTTTGCGTTTTTACGCTTATAGATTTAATATGAATTTTATAATCATTCCATGTTTTCATGTGTGAGAGTCTCCTTTCTTGAAATATAATCGTTGCGTTCTGTTTTTGCTTTTTCTATTTCACGCCGAGGTGTTTTTTGTGTTTTTTTGCGAAAACTATGTAGAAGAACAAAAGTATTGTCGGCATAATAGAAATAAAATATTCGAAAAATTCAATCTTGTACTTCATTTGTATATAGACTCTTAGCAATTCTTCCTAAAATCATGATAGCATAAATGCTATCAAAATTCAAGCCTTATTTCCTAATCTTGTTAATTTCCATACAGGAGGCTGTTTTTTGAGATTGTGAAATAGGTTTAGTACACAAGAATTCTTGGTTTTTAACAAAATGTGAAAAATACACATAGAACTTTTTGAAATTTCGTGAAAAGCCTCATGTATAGAATTGAAAAATTCGGGAACATATGATAATGTATGAAGTGTAGGAGGCGAAGTAGTATGGTTTTTAAACGAAAAATATATGATAAAATGCTTGAGTGGAAGGAAATTTCAAAAGGAAAGACGGCTCTTTTGGTAGAAGGAGCAAGGCGTATAGGAAAAAGTACGATTGTAGAAACTTTTGCCCAAAATGAATATGAAGATTATCTTATTTTGGATTTTGCAAAAGAAGGTAAGGACATCAAACAAAATTTTGAAGATAACATTGGCGATATGGATACTTTCTTTAGAAATCTCTTCTTGTTAAAAGGAAAGACAATTCCGGAAAGAAAAGCAGTAATTATTTTTGACGAGGTACAACTTTTTCCACCGGCAAGGCAAGCAATCAAATACTTGGTGCAAGACGGACGCTTTGATTATATTGAAACAGGTTCTTTGATATCCATTAAGAAGAATGTGCAGAACATATTAATTCCTTCTGAGGAGTATAAGTTAAAAATGTTTCCAATGGATTTTGAGGAATTTCTGTGGGCAAAAAATGATATAGTCACAGCACCAACCATTAGAGAAGCATATACAAAGCGTAGGGCACTGGGTGATGCAATCCATCGTAAAATTATGCAGAGTTTTCGAACTTATATGGTAGTTGGAGGAATGCCACAGGCAGTACAGGCATTTGTATCCGGCAATAATTATAAAGAGATTGATTTTGTGAAACGTAATATTTTATCTCTATATGAAGATGATTTGAGAAAGTATGATGAGGACAATAGAGAGAAGGCTTCTATCATCTTCAAAACAATACCTGAACAATTAGAAAATCATAATTCTCATTTTAAATTTTCGTTGGTTGACAAAAATGCCAGATATAAAAACTATGTTGATGCAGTTAATTTTGTTGCAGAATCCATGATGGGAAATGAGTGTCTGAATGTGACAGCACCAGAAGTATCACTGGAGGCTTATGCAGATCGAAGTAACTTTAAACTTTATATGGGAGACACAGGGCTGCTTGTTACCCAGATCATGAAAAATAGCGATGAGACGACGGAAGATATATATAAGTCTATTATTTTTGATAAATTGGGAATCAATCAAGGCACAGTTATTGAGAATATGATTGCACAAATGCTAAGAGCAAAGGGGTATGATTTGTATTTCCATGAGTTTATGCAAAAAACGGAGGAAACAGGAAAGGAAAAGAAATATGAAATTGACTTTTTAATTGTGAAAAAAAGAAAGATATGTCCAATTGAGGTGAAGTCCTCTTCTTATAAAAGTCATAAATCCTTTGACTTGTTTGCGAGAAAATATCCGATTAAACTAGAGGATAAATTTATTATATATGCAAAAGACTTAAAGTATGAAGAGGGGATTTTGTATATGCCGTTTTATATGGCGATGTGTTTATAGAAAATATTTCCATCAAGGGGAGACGT
>JAZSDK010000165.1:0-6509 GCA_045531155.1 Faecalimonas sp.
ATGAAAGGTGTGCTATCTGTTGGGATGAAAACTGGAAGCAGTCCGATGCCTTTTTCTTTGATAATCCTGATATTGCTGATAAATATGGTTTTGTAACTTGTTATAAAGGTGAACCAATAGGATTTATATGTTGGGACCCAAGAAATAGACCTGAATATGTCGAGATAGGGCATAATGGTATAAGAGCAAAGTACAAGGGAAATGGCTTTGGGAAAGCCCAATTAAGCGAGGCTGTTCGGTGCATAAAAGAATATGAAGGACTGAAAGAAATACGAGTGTGGACAAATAGTAATCTAATTGCACCGAAGAATTATGAAAGTGTTGGTTTTGTCTTATATGATACAAAAGAAAATAACGATGAGGCAGCTTTTTCAGGCGACTATTTGTATTATAAAATTCAGTTGCAATAGTATGAAAGAATAAAATTTGAATTTGGTGGTGAGGTGGCAAAATGATTAGAGTTATGGAGAACATTGACTTAGCACAATGTGGCATGATTTATTCAAAAGCATTCCCTATGGAGCATTGGGGAATAGATTGGACAGCAGAAAATGCAACAGAATACGTAATATAAATACACAGACAATTGCCAAAATGTTCATCTTTGAGACGTTGTATTTTGATGCGAAAGGCACTTACGGATGGATATGTAAGTGTGGATGGACGGAAGATAATACAATAGCCATTCTCCTTTCTGAGGACAAGCCACGCATCCTTACTCCCAGCCAGTTACGTAACTATCGCAAGATAGACGATCCTGTTTTCGGTGAGATGATTTATAACGAAGTTTGGGAAAGAAGTGAAAAGAAGCTGTTGTACGGAAAAGAAAAGTTAGTCACAATAGCAGCCTGTGATTATGCGGACGGTATCACAGACGTGCACAGGGCTTGTTATAAAGAGTATCAGGAGAATGAGACCAAGTATCTGGAAGAAATACCGAGAGTGCTCTTGGAATATTATTTGGCTAATTTTGATGAGATTAAAGAGTATTGGCGAGTGCCCAGGGCATATGCCAAGAAGAATATTGCACAGGAAAATATCATGGAGCTAATCGACTTCGATTGCCTTTACTTTATGTATGATGGTACGTTTGCATGGCTTTGCGAATGTGCGTGGGATGAAGAGGATGCCGGCTTGGCATTTGTGATGTCGGATGGCAAGGTAAGGGTTGAATTACAGACAGATGTGTTATAGCGGAGGAAAAATGATAGACGAGATTTTCGAAGAGTTAGAATATAGCGAAAAAGAAGGTTTCCGGAAAACGAAGATTTTTTTAGGTATTTGGGGTGGAGATGAGGAAGAATTGGAGCTCATCATAAAATGTCAGGAAAATGAAGAAATTTTAGACATCCAGCGAAAGGCCTACAAAACATATTTGGCGGATTTACAAAGGATTTCAAAAGAGATTCCCCCTCTTCTTTTAGACTATTATAAGGACCATTATGAAGATATTGAAAGAAGATGGCCTTTGGATGATGAATTGAGAATAGACGTTGTTGAAAAGATTACGTTGATTAATTTATTTGATATTAAATCATTATTTATTGATCGCAACGGCAATTATGGTTGGCTGGTAGAGTTTATTTGGGATGAGTTTCCTATTTCCGTTATTTTATCCGATGATAAGATAAAAATTTATGAAGGCTGGAATGTGTTAAAGGAAAACTACACCAAGGTCGATGATGACGCTTTCGGTGAAATGGTCTATGACAGTTCATGGCAGAAGTCTGTGAAAATGGATTTGTATGGAGTTACCGGCAGATGGATTCATGTGGTTGCCGATGCGGATTCAGGAAAAGAAATCAATGAATTACAAAGAAAAGCTTATTTAGAATATCTGGAAAAAGAAGAGAATTTCTTGGATGATATTCCCGACGCGGTGATTACATATTATTTGCAGAATTACGAGGATATTGAGGAATGGAACAATATTCCTCAAAAGTATAACAAGCAGAATATTACCATGTATTCAGTGATGGAACTCATTACATTCAAGGATTTATATTTTGATGAAGACGGCAGATATGGCTGGCTTTGCGATTGCCCGTGGGATTCGTCCGGTCTTGCCATTATTTTGTCAGGAGAAGAGATTGAGGTTACGGTTCAGGATGAATTGATATAGTGTTTAGAAAGGAGAAAAAATTATGAGTGAAAACTTTGAAATGAAAAGTATCGAAGCAGCAGCCGAACAGGGCGATATGGAGGCACAGTTTCATCTTGGTCGCATGTATTGTCAAGGCGAAGGCACAGAGGTGAATTACGAAAAGGCATTGTATTGGTGGGAGAAGGCAGCCGAACAGGGTGATGTGCGGGCACAGTTCAATGTGGGACTTATATTTTTCCGTGGTCTCGGAACAGAAGTGAATTACGAAAAGGCATTGTACTGGTATGGGAAGGCAGCCGAACAAGGCGATGCGAAGGCACAGTTCGCAACCGCCGATATGTATTATTATAGTTATGGCGAAGGCATGTCATGGGACAAAGAAAAGGCACTGTACTGGTTTGAGAAGGCGGCTGAACAGGGCTATATAAAAGCACAGTTTAAAACCGGTTGCATGTATTACAAAGGCGAAGGAACGAAAAGAAACAAGGAAAAGGCATTGTATTGGTGGGAGCAGGCAGCCGCACAAGGAGACGAAGGGGCACAGGAATACATAGAAGCTAACAGTAATAACACCCCAAAATCCTCAGTTAAAAATCTTTCAAATACAGTAGAATTAAAAGATTTTTCTGAGAGTGATGATGAGAATGAGTATGATGCATGTGCAAAGGTATGGGATAAAAATCTATACATATCAGTTACAGCAGATATACTTCCTCTCGAAGATATGATTCCGATGATAAACGTTATGCTTAAGGGCCTGGATAGCCAAAAAGAAGCCTTTTTCAGCGATTTGATAGATAGCTATCTCCCCTATGCAGAAGACTGGGTTTTAAATCTCTGTGAGGAGTCTGAGGAGGACAGCACCGATGAAAAGCGTTGTTTCATTACAGATGATTATAATGAGATTTATTTGCCGATATCAAAAGAGGATTTCCTCGATTCTCTGAACTTATCAATATATGTAAGCTATGACAAGGATGAGTCAGACATTTTGGTAGATGGTTATATCCATTGCGAACCTGACTATTTCGCAGGTCACAGTATAGAGTTTATTGTGGACGGTAAGGGCAATTTTGAAATCGAAGGACTTGCAGGGTAAGCTTGCAGACGGATGTTTTGTAGGAGAAAAATAGTAATCAAGGAGAACGCATTATGTCATCACAGGAAAATAGTAGTAACAAATCAGATTATCAGATATTAAAGGATATTATTCTAAACAACGATAAGCAGGCGTCTATGGATGAAGCCATTGAAAACTGGCAGATTGATGACGACAATTTTGACAGCTTTTTCGATGAACTTTCAGAGGGTTACAATGAGCTTTGTATGGAGCATGTACCGATGGCTATCGAAAGCTTATACAAGAGTGATGAGAAGATTAAAACTATGATCTTTCGCATGCTTTTAGAGTTTACTTGTGAGGATATTCCTTATGTAACTAATCTTGAAAACTTACAAATGTTCGATGCAAAGCTTGAGTACATTTATAGTACGTTGGCCAAGGTGTTTTCTTGGTGCTTTAATGGGATAGGCGATTGCATGGGACTGATTATTTTGAATAACGACCCGGAGCTTAATTTAGCACAACCGAAGGAGAAACAGATTATTATCGACAGTATAAGGGAACGTTTGGAGGCTATATATGAGTACGTATCGGAACATGGATGTGATAGAGATGACGTAATCTCAACGCTTTCCATTACATTGGATATGGCTGCTCGTCTTGGTAACGATGACATTTGGGCATGGGTTAAAAAAATAGCAGAACTTCCATTGGATCCTGAATGTGAATTATTCCTGATCAAGGCAATGGCACTTAACAATATGCCGATTTTGCCTCAAAGTATAGATAGATTAATTGAATTTGATGCAAGCAGACTTATAAGAATATTGAATTTGATTGATAGAACGGATTTGTTGAACAAAAGTCACATTACACAAGAGAAGATTGCTTATGCAGAAATGCAAAACTGGCTGCGTCATCCAAGCGAGTGCGGAGATACCTTGGATAAGTTGGAATTAGTAGATTCCATGATTTATAACGAGTACCTGTATTATATATTTAAGTATACTTCTACCGCACCTAAGCTTAAAGAACGAGGATTTATGATTGGTGTTGCGGGAGGATATGACAAGGATAAGATTTCTGATAATGAAACCGGACATACATTTTCTGATTTCTCACCTATAGGCAATGATTATAAAGAACAGGCATTAGGCATCATTCAGATAATATCCGACTACTGGAAAAATGCGGCAGAGCAGAAATAAAATCATGCAGATTTAGTACGC
This sequence comes from Faecalimonas sp., assembly GCA_045531155.1. GTDB lineage: Bacteria > Bacillota > Clostridia > Lachnospirales > Lachnospiraceae > Faecalimonas. The sequence goes on from JAZSDK010000165.1 coordinate 4,397, forward strand.
ACTAAAAAAGGAACATGTAAAACAGATTCCTTTTTGTAAAGATAAATTTGGTGCTTGTATAAAGAGAGGACGAATTTCGTAATGGATGACATAAGAAAAGATGAGTTTTTTGGAGAGTTAAAGTTTCGCGAGAATAGTTGGTGCAAACGCATGAACGCTCCGCTTTATAATTCGGAAGAGAACTTGATTCTTGCGGTACAGGATGATAACAAAGAAGGCATCCTGGATGTACAAAGAGAGGCATATAAAACCTATTTGCAGAATGAAGAGAAATATAAAGAAATCGCAATAGATTATCTTTTGGAGTATTATAAGTGGAACTATGAATACATCGCAAGTGAAGTTTCCGGTGTGAATGAGAAGGATCATAAGGATGTGGTCACTGAGACCCGGCTTTTTGAGTTTATGACTTTATGGTACCTCTTTATTTGCAGGGACGGAAGCTTCGGATATGCCTTTGGCTGTTGTTGGGACGTGGATAATGGTTTGGCAGTACTTCTGTCGGAAGAAGAGCCGAGGATAATCTCCAGAACACAGCTGGAAAATTTACACAAGATAAACGATGATGGCTTAGGTCTTCTTGTCCATTACGGTAAAAATACATGGAAGGGCTGGAAAAAGCACTCTTTGTTCGGCAAGAATGAGCACTTGGAAATAGAGCTGGAAGGAAGCGTAGAAGACGGTATCACTGAGGTGCAGAAAAAGGCATACGCTGAGTATCTGGAGAAAGAGGAGGAGCATTTTAAGGACTTCACCAGGATGATGCTGACGGTTTATACGGGAAGCGAAAGTAAGGCAGAAGAAATGCTGTCGCAGGGAATACCCATCCATGTAATGACGATTTTACCAAAAACACTCTACATCGACAAAGCGGGTAACTACGGCTGGATTTGCTATACTGACTGGGATAAGGATTATGTGGGTGTCCTTTTGAGTGGGAAACGTCCATATATCATGGATCAGTACGAGTTAAAAGCTTTGACATCCCGAAAGTATGTTGAGGATGAGGAGATGGGTATTTTCTTTGACGATTATATCGGGCTTTGTTCATTGATTATTGCCAGAATGGGTTCCCGGATATATACCTTACCGTTTGCAATAGAGTTCTTTACGCCTGAGAAGGTGATTAACGAAGAGATGCGTAAAGCATACAGAAACTATGTTAAATATAACGCAACCTTATGGAAAGAAGTGTTGGAATGGTCATTGGACTTCTATGAGCAGAATTACGAAGACCTGATAGAGCGATTTGACGTACCGGAGGAATTGCAAGAGGAAAACATCACGGAGGAGTCTGTAATGTCGCTGATGGATATCAGGAAGCTCTACATGACAAACAGCGGTCGTATTGCTTGGCTGTGTGAGTATCCGACAGTAGAAGACGGCCTTGCCTATGAGTTTAACGAAGAGGGACTCTGGATGATTCCGCAGTATCAGATCATTTAGCGATGGAAGGAAGAATTTTGCAATGGCAGATATATTAAAAGATGAGGTTTTGGGAGAGTTAAAATATCTCCAAAGGAATTGTTGGGGAAAACGCATGGACGCGCCGCTTTATAATTCGGATGGAAACTTGATTCTTGTGGTACAGGATGATAACAAAGAAGGCATTCTGGATATACAGCGAGAAGCTTATAAGACCTATTTGCAGAACGAAGATACCTATAAGAAAATCGCAGTAGAGTATCTTTTGGACTATTATAAGTGGAACTATGAATACATCGCAAGTATCATTTCCGATTTGGATGAAAACGACCATAAGGATGTGATTACTGAGACCCAGCTTTTTGTGATGATAGAATTATGGTGCCTCTACATTGGCAGGGATGGAAGTTTCGGATATACTTTTGGTTGTTGTTGGGATGATGAAAATGACTTGGCTGTGCTTTTGTCAGATGCAGAGTTGAGAGTACTATCCAGAACCCAGCTTGAACATCTTTGTAAGCGAAACGATGATACCTTTGGGTTACTTGTCCACGATGGAGTAAATAGTTGGAAAGGCTTAAAAAGACACTGTTTCTATGGGAAAGAAGAAAACTTGGAAATAGAGCTGGAAGGCAGCGTGGAGGACGGTATCAATGAGGCACAGAAGAAAGCCTATGCAGAGTATTTG
>JAZSDK010000028.1:0-8685 GCA_045531155.1 Faecalimonas sp.
TGGCGGACAAATTGTGGGCTTATATAATAGCGACCCAGAAATCATTCGAATCGGTGGAAAGATTATGTTGTTTGTTGCATTCCTGCAACCATTCCAAAGTTCACAATTCATTATTGCAGGTGGACTACGTGGTGCGGGTGATACAAAGGCAACCGCAATCGTTACATTTATTACAGTCCTCCTAGTTCGACCAATTGTTGCTATAACACTTGTAAACTTAGGTCTTGGACTATATGGCGCATGGGCTGCTTTAGCTACGGACCAGATGATTCGTTCTGGATTAGTCCTCTTCCGCTATAACAGTGGCAAATGGAAATTAATCAAACTAAAAAGTGAACAATAAATTAGGCGGGATTTCACTCCCGCCTTTTGCTATTACTCATGCGATTCCTCATTTTCATTGTTTCCACCATCCTCATTACCTTCGTTATCTGTAGGATTATCTACCACTGTGATAATGGCCGATGCTGTCATCGTATTGCCTCTGGAATCTGTTGCAGTATAGTGAATGACATACTCGCCTGCTATTGTAACATCAACATTACCGCTTGTAGTAACCTTTAATACCACTCCAAACACGTCAACAGCCGAAACATTGGAAGTGTAATCAATCTCTTCTCCTTGTAAAACAGTTATATTGGTTACACCAGAAATCGTCGGTTTAGCAGTTCTCCATGGATTAGAAGCATCCGGGTCTGTTGGGTCCCACTTTGCATAAGGGCTGTTCGCATCTATTTTCATGGCTGTCGGTTTTCCTAATGGTCCTGGATTCGAACTATCATATATCTCAACAGTTGTCCCTTTCGCACAATTGTCATAAATCCATTTGGCATCTGCACAAGTCAAACGAATACATCCCATGGAATCCCCTACTCCAAGGTTATTGTAATAATCAGTTCTTAATGTGTTTTTTGATTGATTTGTATATGGTACAGAATGGAACAAAATATGTCCTGTAATACGTGTTGCATACTGCCCATACTGGTCACCAAACAAATATCTCCATGTATATTTATCACTGGTTTTAAAAACTCCTGTTGGCGTATTATTGATATTCTTCCCAACTGAGCAGATCATTGCCTTTACCGGAACCGTGTAGGCTCCATTCTCATCCTGTTTATAAATCGTAACGCAATTTGCCAAACGGTTGACCATAATGTAATACGGATACTTCGACGACACTTTATTGGTCGTACTTGTACTTGGCTTATTACTTGGCTTACTGCTTGGCTTCGGAGCCGCTACTGCCGGTTTTTCTTCTGGTTTCTCTTCAGATTGCACGACCTCTTGCTTAGCAGCCTCTTCGGCTTTCTTCTTCTGTATTTCAACCTCTTCAATAATAGTTACAATTTCTTTCATATCTGCAACTATCTGCGCATCATTTGATACCTTATTTGCTCTGCTTTCTTTTGGTGCGCATCCAATCATCCCTGATATATATGCACACAATAGCACAAACATAAGGCTTCTTTTTAATATTTTCATCTATTTCCCCTAATTATGTATTTCTTATTTATCTTTGTCCTCATCATAAAAGAGCATGTGATTTACACATGCTCTTATGTTACCATTAATAAGTTGAATATTCAAGCATTCTTAACCGTCTTTACACCAAAAGCAAAATAAATAACATGAAATACCCACACACCTGCTAGAACAATTCTTCCAAGAGTCACAGCATGCATCATGGCAAAACCAATTGACATAAGCACTGTAACAGTCACCATAATACGAATCTTTGTTGCCCTAGTCATGCCTTGCCCCTTTACATAACTTTCCAAGTTGTCTTTATACAGTTTCGTACAGACAAACCAGTTGTGAAGTTTTTTTGAACTCCTAGCAAAACAGTAAGCCGATAACAATAAAAATGGAACCGTGGGCAATATCGGTAATACCGTACCAACTACGCCTAAAACTAAACTAATACATCCAACAACAATATAAACTATCTTCCTCATTAACTTACCCTTCCGTGCTCTTTTGATTCAAGACTCGCTCGCGAGTCTTGGTGCGGGATACATCTCACATCTGATATACGCTATCCACAATCCGCATCGTAGACTGTCGATGTGATACCAGCACAACTGTTTTATTTTCTCGTTCTTCTTTTAATGATTTCAAAATAACTGCTTCATTCAGACTATCCAGATTGCTGGTGGGCTCATCAAGAAGCATAAACGGTGCACCATGTAAAAACGCACGTGCCAACCCAATACGTTGTCTCTCACCACCCGATAATGTGTCACCAAGTTCCCCTACTTGCGTTTCATAACCGTTCGGAAGACCCATAATAAAATCATGTACGGATGCTTTTTTACAAGCAATTTCAATCTCTTCATCTGTGGCATCTAGTTTTGCAATGCGAAGATTATTCCGAATACTGTCATGGAACAAATGTGTTTCTTGTGTTACGAAGCTTTCCATGTCACGCAGATTCGTGGTATTGATTTCGCCCACACTTGTACCGGAAATTTTCACATCACCATCTTGCACTTTCCAAAAACGCATTAAGAGTTTCAATAGTGTCGACTTACCGCTACCGCTTCTACCCATAATCCCGACGATAGAGCCTGTCCGAACGTTCAAAGAAATATCCTCTAATATGTTTTCTTCACTTGTTTCTGCACTATAGGAAAAGGTGACATTTTCTATACTGGCACCCTCGAAGGACACATTTCTTTTCCCGCACACTTCTTCTGTAACTGGAGATTCATCCAAGATGTCCAGCACACGATTGCCAGCTGCGAATGTATGTTGCAGGGTGCTTCCAAGGTCTGCCAGTGCAATCACAGGGCCAAAGGAACTCATCAGTGCAATTGTAGGAATCAACACAGCAAGAAATTCGATTGTCCCATTTTGGTATAGCATAGCTGAAATAAATAGCATCGTAAGGTCGAAAAATAAAACTACCGTATTTGTAAGTGCTTTGTTTTTCCCTGCTGTTTCTTTCATTCGTTTTTCTTCTTTGGAAAGCTCATCTGTCTGCCTGTTTATTTCCTGGAGCCTCTTCATTCCTTGTTCATACTGCAGCGTTTCACTTAGTCCACGCAGACTATCCAACACAAACCCCGAAAGTTCCCCTGATTTAAATCGAAACTTGATACCATCCTCTCCACTGAGTTTGGAAATCAACATAGGAATGATACCCCCAACTACCGTATATGCCACAAGTGCGATTACACCCAGACTCCAATGATAGCTTCCTATGAATATGCACAAGATACCGGAAAATAAAGCTGCAATTACAATCGGTGAAATGGTGTGTGCATAAAACACTTCCAGAAGTTCGATATCCGCTGTAATAACGGATATAAGATTTCCTTTATCCTTCCCATCTAATTTTGCAGGACAAAGTCGGCGCAGTGCACGAAACACTTTGTCGCGAATGAGTGCTAACAGTTTAAATGCGATAAAGTGGTTACATGCCTGCTCTGCATAGCGAAGGAAACCTCTTACAATAGCAAATATAATGACTGAAACAAATAATACAATTATTGTAAATGGCGTCTCTATTCCAAGTACTTCCGCAACCGTATAACCACCAAAAATTGTAATAAATGAAGCAGTTAAATGACCAACCAATCCCATCATAATGGCAAGCAACATAAAACCTGTCAGTGGTTTCACCAGACCAATCAATCTCAACATCACTCTTAATCCACTTCGTTTTTTCATATCTACTCACCACCTCTTCCTAAATTTTCAAGGGCTTGTTGTGCATTCCATAGTCTTGTATATGTTTCTCTATTCTTCAACAACTCTTCATGTGTACCGTTTTCAACAACATTTCCCTGTTCCATCACATAAATCCGGTCAGACGAAACAACATTCGCAAGACGATGTGAAATCAGGAAGACTGTTTTACTTTTCGCCAAGGCGTGAATCTCCCGCATGATGTCATTTTCACTCTCCACATCGATATTGGAAGTTGCCTCGTCGAAGATGTACACGGGGCTGTCATGCAAAAGTGCTCTTGCAAGTGCTAATCTCTGACATTGACCACCCGAGAAGTTGGAAGCCTTTTCTTGAAGCTTCGTTTCTAATCCTTTCTCACTTCTTAAAAATTCTGCCAGATTTACCCTCTCTAATATGCTCCACAACTCCTCATCAGTTGAGCTTGGGTTTCCCATCAACAGATTATCCTTTACTGTTCCTTTGAAGAGATGACTTTGATGACTGACATAGGTAATATTTCTCATAAGACTGGATTGTGAAAGCCCTGACAGTTCCTTACCGCCAATCTTTACTGAGCCTGTATACCCTTGATTTCGCCCCATTAATATTGCAGAAATTGTAGATTTACCGCAGCCACTTTCCCCCACAATAGAAGTGAATGTTCCCATTGGGAATGTCAAGTTTACATCATGTAAAATTTCGCGTTCCTCCTCATAAGAAAAGCATAGATTTTCACAAGTAATGGTACAATCCTCAGGTACTTCTTCCGTCATGACTTCCGGTTCCGGCAAATCTAGTAACCGAAATATTTTTTCACTGGCCGCCATCCCATTCATAGCAATATGAAAGAAGGAGCCTAAGAGACGCATAGGAATAAAAAAATCTGCTGAAAGTAAAATAATCAATAATGCTCCCGAAAAAGAGACATTCCCTTTTGCATATTGGGTCACCGATAAAATGACCCCAAGGGCTGCTCCGCCATAGGCAATCAAGTCCATAATGGTAATGGAATTTAATTGCATGGTAAGCACCTTCATGGTGATTTTACGGAACTTTTCCGATTCCTCATTCATTTTCTCTTGCTTAAACGCATCCGCTTGATAGATTTTCAAAGTAGTTAATCCTTGTAAATTTTCCAAGAATGTATCTCCAAGTGCGGTATACTGCCCCCAATATTTAGCCAAGAGCTTCTTCGCCCATGTCTGCACAGCCGCAATGGATATCGGAATCAGCGGTACGCAGATAAGTAATACAATGGCACTCGGAAGATTTACAAAGCTTACAATCACAAACAACGTCAATGGCGCCAGCATGGCATAGAAGAACTGAGGCAGATATGCGCCAAAATAGGTTTCCAATTGGTCTACACCTTCTACCGCTACTTGAACAACTTCCGATGTTTTAATTTTCTCGTTATAGGAAGTCCCTAGTCTTAGAAGCTTCTTGTAAATTAACCCTCTCAGTGTTTTCTTCACTTCCTTTGAAGAAAGATATCCCATCTTGCTTGCAAACGTTGTACAGATGTATCTTACAATCACTGTGACTACTGCAAGTCCTAGTGTTATAGTAATATCTCTTAACTGTGCGCTCTTTTCAAATAGTTTTCCTAATAGTGACGTAATTGCAATCATCATAATTACATTGGCAAGTAGCGAAACCCATTGAAAAAGCATATTTCCCGCGATATATTTTTTACTCTCCGGCACTATTCCAATCAGCCTTTTGTTAATCATCATGGCTAACCTCCTCCTTATTTTGCTTTTTTCAAACGTCTATGGAATATAAAAATATGAATTGCCAAGAAAAATACACTGGCGATTGAAATTGCTTTATGTAATGCAAGAACAATTGGCATCTCATCCAATATCATTCCAAACAAGCCGCTTGCAAAAGAAATCACAAGTACGCCTAACAAAATCCATCTCTTCCACTGCATTTGTCTTCGATAAATAATCGTATGTACAATGCAAAGCAAGAGAAAGAAGACAGATGCCATCTTGTGAATTGCAATGCCAGTAAGAGGTACTAAATTGGTGATAATAAAGCTGATTAATAGTAGATAATTTAAAACTTGTTTCATTGATGTTCTCCTTGTGTAACTTTAGTTAGTCTTTACTAACTACTAGAGTATAAAAAAACCACCTTGGTTTGTCAAGATGGTTTTTATTGGATTTATTTCACTGTTATTGACGCCGGCGTCAATTTTAATGTATTATTTGTTAATCCTCGGTTAAGGAGGTTATTTTTTACATTTTTGCTATTTTTACCTCTTTAAACACTATATTATGCCGTGCTCCCATTAGCAGACCTGCTGTCCACTCGTTGGGTCGTTTGCTAGAACGTGCGTTACAGCACCAACTATCTTCCCATTCTGAAGGATTGGACTACCACTCACGAGTGTGTCAATATTGAACCAACACTAATTTCCTCCCATCATTGTATCAATGCATTCTCGTATCGCATTTGGAGCCCCATCACAATTCATGTTCTTAATCGCGTCCTGGGAATTATGAGCTGCTCTCAATATCTTCTTCCTCTTTTCAATATAGCTACAACTGATATAATAATTGCTAGTACAAAAAACCTTGTCATTCTCTAATATAATTTGCAATACATCCACTGTGTAGGAGACATTGCAAATGAATTTTTCCCATATTCCGTTTTAATTTGGTCGAATTCGACCAAATTAAAATCTGTATTGTTTATCTGCTCCCATAACCCTATATAATCAATAGTTGTTACTCTCCTTAACCAATTCTTAACAGTAAATGATGGATCGCTCGAATTTTGATATCAGGCCAAATCTGTCAAGGATATAAAATTTGTAAGACCAACTCTCATAATCCCAATCTTATTTTCTTTAACAACTATTTCTGTTTTAATTATATTATCCTTCATCTAAAACATCCTTTCTATATTGTAATGTTATAATTCGATATAATTAACTGTTCTAATTCTAACATATATATTATTTCATTCCAAGAACATATGTTCTCTAAGTGTCACAACTTTTAAGGTGTTCGAATTCTCCCACCTTAACACAAGAAAGCAAATAACACAGCACTATCTACTGCATTACCTGCTTCCAATTCTATTATCACATCAATAAATCAATCTGTTCTGCCCGATAGCAACTTTGTCCATAATACCTTGTCAGAAAATTCAATATACACTCGTTCTACTCCACGGCTTCTAACATATCCTCTATAAAGATCCCATACCCTCTCGTTGGGTCATTTACCAGCACATGTGTTACGGCTCCTACAATTCTACCATCCTGAAGTATTGGACTACCTGACATTCCCTGTACGATTCCTCCGGTCAACTCCAGTAGTTCTTCGTCCACTACTTCAATGACAATTCCTTTGTTCACATTTCCTGTGTAATAATCCACATTTTTTATCTTAATATCATATTCATTCATTGTGCCGTCTACGGTACAACGAATCGTTGCATCGCCAATCTTGATATCATCTTTTTCGCAGATTTCTATTGGTTCCTGGTTTTCCAAAAGTTTATCAATATTCTCGATTTTTCCATAAATTCCGTTTTCCGTATTTTTTTCGACTATGCCTAAAATGTTATAACGATTATAAATAATCACGCCTTCTAAGCCGCCAGGTTCTCCCTTTTGTCCTTTTTGTACTCCGATAATATTTGTTTCATAAACTGTTCCTTCTGATATTTCCAATAATTCTTCTGTATCTGTATCATGAATACCATGTCCCAATGCACCGTATTCACTATTTGTCGTTACAAAGGTAAGTGTCCCAAGACCTTGCACATTGTCTTTCACCCAAATTCCTAATTTGTACTTTCGTTCTCCTACTTGTACGGACTGCATTTTCACATCAATATACTCTTCCTCCCGCCTAAGAGTAAGTATAACTTCTGATGAGTTTAATTTCGAAACAGCCTGAATCAAATCCTTTTTTGTATCGATGGTCTCCCCATTCATTCCAACGATATAATCCCCCGACTTGACCAAATTTTTAGCAGGCTCGTATTCATTTCCATCCACACACTCAATACACTCTGTGGCCAGAACAAGCACGCCGTCCATTTCCATATAAATGCCAATTGGTACTCCGCCCGGAATGACTGTTTTGCTATCTATGGACTTCGTACTTACCTGCTGTTTTTCCTCTTCTTCCTGCAATGATGTTACACCAAAACCGGTACCCATGGTCATTGCAAGAAGAACAAGCATAACTAAAATTCTTCTATACCACCATCTTCGCATTCCACAACCTCCTTCTTAAATTGAGGCACTTTAAATAGAAGTTCGCAAAAAAAAGCAGACATCCTCTTTTAAGTGTCTGCTTTATTATGTGGATTATTCACCTTTTAAATCTGGTGTTATTTTGTGCTATTTGCCAATTCCTTCATCTCAGCCGCGCTTTCTCTCACTTTTTCGGTAATTTCTGCGCCACCCAAAATTCTGGCAAGTTCATCAATTTCTTCCTCTTTATTTAAAAGAGAAATGCTTGTCCTTGTTTTTCCGTCTGTGACCTTCTTTTCAATTGCAAAATGTGCATCTGCCATGGCTGCAATTTGTGCCAAATGGGTGATGCAGATCACTTGATGATTTCTTCCTATTACAGCCATTTTTTCTGATACCCTCTGTGCGGTACGGCCGCTGATTCCCACATCAATTTCATCAAAAATCAAGGTTTCAATTTTATCTTTTTCCGCCATTACAGTCTTAATGGCAAGCATAATTCTGGAAAGTTCTCCGCCTGAAGCCACATCGCTCAATGAGCGAGTCGGCTCCCCAGGGTTCATGGATATCATAAATTCCACTTCATCTGTCCCAGACGATGTATAGTGGTCCGTACCTGTAAATACCATTTCAAACTTCACATCTAAGAAGTTCAAATCCAACAAGCCGTCTCTAATTGCTTTGGTTAATTCTTTTGAAGCTTTTTGGCGCATGTTAGAAAGCTGCATCGACAATAAACTTACCTTTGCTTCCGCTTCTACAAGATTTCTGCGCAATTCTTCCAAATA
>JAZSDK010000085.1:0-28479 GCA_045531155.1 Faecalimonas sp.
TACTTAATTGAGTATGAAAATGCGTTTGTATTAATATCCCATGATATTCCATTTTTAAATGAGGTAATCAATATTATTTATCATATGGAAAATCAGGAGCTCAATCGCTATGTAGGTGACTATGACCATTTCCAAGAGGTCTATGCGGTAAAGAAGGCACAATTAGAAGCAGCTTACAAAAGACAACAGCAGGAAATCAGTGAATTGAAGGATTTCGTTGCGAGAAATAAAGCTCGTGTGTCTACTAGAAACATGGCCATGTCACGTCAGAAAAAGTTGGATAAGATGGATGTGATTGAACTTGCGGCAGAAAGACCGAAGCCGGAATTTAATTTCAAGGTAGGAAGAACACCTGGAAGATATATTTTTGAGACAAAGGATTTGGTAATTGGCTACAATGAGCCACTTTCCAAACCACTTACACTCTCTATGGAGAGGGGAAGCAAGATTGCACTTGTTGGTGCAAACGGAATTGGAAAGACAACCCTTTTAAAAAGTATCCTAGGTTTAATTCATCCACTTGAGGGTTTGGTAGAATTGGGAGAAAACTTGCTCATTGGATATTTCGAGCAAGAAGCAGCACCGGACAATGCAACCACCTGTATTGATGAAATATGGAAGGAATTTCCGTCTTATACGCAATATGAAGTGCGTTCTGCCTTGGCAAAATGTGGATTAACCACAAAACATATCGAAAGCCAGGTTCGAGTACTTAGTGGTGGTGAGCAGGCGAAGGTAAGACTCTGTAAGTTGATTAATCGAGAAACAAACATTCTGCTTCTCGACGAACCAACAAACCATCTGGATGTAGACGCAAAGGAAGAATTGAAACGTGCATTAATAGATTATAAAGGTAGCGTACTTTTAATTTGCCATGAGCCAGAGTTTTATCGTGATGTAGTAGATGAAGTATGGGATTGTACGAAGTGGACAACGAAGATATTTTAAGAAATAACTTTAGCATATCGAATTAAAGCATAAAAGAGTTGCTTCATATTAGAGCAATCCAGCATGCTTTCCGGATGCCATTGCACACCAAGCACAAAGGTATGCGATGGCATTTCTATTGCCTCTACTATTGCATCACCGGTAAAACCGGAAACGGCGAGTCCCTTTCCAAGTCGATCTATAGACTGGTGGTGAAAACTGTTTGTGTACGCAAAACAGCCAAGTAGTTTATGTGCTTTGCTTTCTGGTTCAAAGATTACTTTATGGCTGATATCTCTGCGGGAGATACTGTTTTGCATGTGATTAATGGTTTCAAAATCAACAAGGTTAATATCCTGATAAATTGTCCCGCCACATGCAACATTTAACACCTGCATACCACGACAGATGGCAAGTATAGGTTTGTCAGCCTCTAAAACGGCTTTCATAAGTCGAATTTGGAACAAATCTAAGGTAATGTCTGTTTGCCCTACATTTGTGGCAGGCTCCTGTCCAAAGAGAAGTGGCGTAATATCTCCACCACCACAAAACAGAAATCCATCGCATAGCTCTACATATTCCTTAATAACCGTTTTTGATTTAATAAGAGGCAGAATAATCGGAAGTCCGCCAACTGATTTTACAGCCTGAATATAGGCATCGCTTACAAATTGTCTCTGATTTTCCAAACCACAAATAATAATCCCAATTTTTGTTCTCATATATACAACCTCTCAAAAATAGAGTAGACTAGAATAATAGAATTTATGCAGGAGACTGGAAAAAAATGAGATTAATTGACTTACATTGTGACACAATTTGGATGTTAATGCGCGACAAAGATACAAAATTGCAAAGCAATCCATTTTGTGTGGATATTGAGAAGTTAATAAGAGCAGGTAGCATGGCTCAATTCTTTGCATGTTTTATCTATTTAAATGAGATTGCTAGTGAAGAACGATGGGAGCAAGGATATCAGTTGGCTTTAGACATGATTGAAAAAGGCAAATACGAAATTTCTAAAAATGAAGATGCTATTTCACTTGCATGTGGATATGAAAATATACTAGACAATTTTAATCAAGGAAAGATATCTGCAATCTTGACCATCGAAGAGGGTGGGATTCTAAATAACGACATGAACCGCCTGTGTGAACTGTACAACCAAGGAATCCGTCTAATCACTCTCACATGGAATCATGAAAACTGCATCGGCTATCCAAACAGCAAAAGCGAAGTAATCATGAACAAAGGATTAAAGCCGTTTGGCGTTGAAGTGATAGAAAAGATGAATGAATTAGGCATGATAATCGACGTATCACATTTGTCCGATGGTGGCTTCTGGGATGTTCTAAAGTACAGCAAAAAACCTGTAGTGGCTTCACATTCCAATGCAAGAAGTTTGTGTTACCACCCACGCAACCTTTCCGATGAGATGATAAAGACATTGGCAGAAAGAGATGGAATTGCAGGTATTAATCTGTATCCATATTTCATTAGAAAAGACGGAAAGGCAACGGCAGAGGATATCGCTGAACATGTATGGCATATGTACCAAACGGGTGGAGAAGATCTCATTGCTATGGGAACAGATTTTGATGGCTTTGATGAAGGCGAACTTGAGATTGCACACATAGGAGAGATGGGAAAATTGTATGATGCAGTGAAAGGAAGAGGGTTTTCAGAGCGGCAGATGGAGAAGTTCTGGAGTGGCAATGCGATAAGGGTGATGAAACAAGTATTTTAAAAAGGCATTGTAAACCTGTTTGTTTCACAGTATACTAAGAGCATGTAAAGAAATAAAAGTTTGAAAAGGAAAACAAACCATGGCAACAATTAACCCATTTACAGCAATTAGACCAAGTAAGGAGAAGGCATCGCGCATCGCCGCTTTGCCTTATGATGTATATAATCGTGAGGAAGCGAGAAGGGAAGTGGAGAGAGAGCCGTTTTCCTTTTTGCGCATTGATAGAGCAGAGACTCAGTTTCCGATTGGTTTCAACATCTATGATGAAAAGGTCTATCAGAAGGCTCACGATATTTTGTGGGAGATGGTAGAGAATGGGGATTTGGTGACTGATAATCAAGCATGCTATTATATTTATGAATTAACTATGAATGGTCGTGTGCAGGACGGCATAGTAGCGTGTGCATCTATTGACGATTATACAGATGGAGTCATTAAAGAGCACGAAAAAACGCGCGAAGAAAAAGAGCGTGACCGCATCAGGCATGTGGATGTCTGCAATGCACAGACAGGGCCGATTTATCTGGCGTACCGTGCGAATACAGTGATTAATGAGATTATTGCGGCAAAGAAACAAGAAAAACCGTTGTACGATTTTGTCTCTGAGGACGGCATTCGTCACCGTGTCTTTAGGATTAACTGTAAAGCGCAGATTCAGGATATTCAAAATGAATTTAAGAAGATTGAAGAAATATACATAGCAGATGGACATCACAGGGCGGCTTCAGCAGTAAAGGTTGGACTAAAAAGAAGAGAGCAGAATCCGAACTTTGACGGAACAGAGGAATTTAACTTCTTTCTTTCGGTTTTGTTTGCAGATGAGCAGCTCATGATTATGGATTATAACCGAGTGTTGAAGGACTTGAACGGCTACACGTCGGAGCAGTTTCTGGAAAAAGTATCAAGTATATTTGATGTAACTTTAGAAAAATGTACCGATCACCATCCAACACAAAAGGGCGAGTTTACCATGTATCTTGAAGGAAAATGGTATCGTTTAGCTGTAAGGAATGAGGATATGAGTCCGCATCCGGTGGAAGGATTGGATGTTTCAATATTACAGAATAAGTTACTTACACCAATTCTTGGAATTGGTGATCCGAGAATCGATACACGAATTGATTTTGTCGGCGGGATTCGTGGACTTAATGAACTAGAACGCAGAGTGGCGACGGATGCAAAAGTAGCATTTGCCATGTACCCAACTTCTATACAGGAGCTGTTTGACGTTGCAGATGCGGGGCTTTTAATGCCACCGAAATCAACCTGGTTTGAACCGAAACTAAGAAGCGGTTTATTTATACACAATATTTAACATGAGAAAAGGAGTAAAGAGATGCAATACCAAGTAAAAAGATTAGAAAGCAGAAATCAAATTGAACAATGTGAGAAATTTTCAATCAACCATTTTATGTGGGACAGCAAGCAGGAGCCAAAAGCATATGGCTGGATGGGATACATAGAAGGAGAAGGATTATTTGTAAAAATGGTTTGTGAGGAAATTAATCCAAAGAGAGAATATAAAAATCACAAGGATCCAGTTTACAAAGACAGCACGATGGAAGTTTTTCTTGCATTTCCGGAAGGGGAAATCAGCAATGACTGTATGTATACCAATTTCGAAATCAATTCCAATGGCGCTATGCTTGCCAATTTTGGAGAGGGAAGACATGGCAGACAGTTTATTACAGATGCCCAGTATGAAGAGACAGGCGTAAAATCAACCATAGAGGAAGACAAGTGGTTCTTGGAAGTGTTATTCCCGGAATCTTACTTGAATGAGATATGTGATTTTAGTGCAATCAAAGAGGGAAAAGAATTTTATTGCAATTTCTATAAGATTGCAGAATCAGAGGAAATCCAGCATTTCGGAAGTTTTTCTCCAATTGAGAGTGCGACACCGAATTTCCACTTGCCAGTATGCTTTGCTAAGGCGGTAATTGCATAAAAACTTGTACGAATTCAGCAGAGTTTATTAAAAAATGGGGTGTGGTTTTGCCACATCCCATTCCTTATATAGTCAGTTCTTATTTCTCATTTGCCTTTACTTCAGCTAATTTCATTGCACGAACCTTTAATGGAAGTCCGAATAAGGTAATGAATCCGTCTGCATCGTGGTGGTCATACATATCACCAGTTGTAAAACTTGCAAGTGATTCGTTATATAATGAATATGGAGAAGTAGTACCGGCTTTGATGATATTTCCTTTGTAAAGTTTGAATTTCACTTCGCCAGTCACATATTCTTGTGTCGATTTCACAAATGCTCTTACAGCATCGCAAAGTGGTGTAAACCATTTTCCTTCGTAAACTATTTGAGCAAGCTTGTTACCTATATCTTTTTTTGCTTCCATAGTAGCACGGTCTAATACCAATTCTTCTAATTGTTGGTGAGCTTCCATAAGGATAGTTCCGCCCGGTGTTTCATATACACCGCGAGATTTCATACCAACTACACGGTTTTCTACGATATCGATAATACCGATACCATGTTTTCCGCCAAGTATATTTAATTTCTTAATGATGTCTGAAACTTTCATTTTCTCGCCATTGAGAGAAGTAGGAATCCCTTTTTCAAATGTCATGGTTATGTATTCGCCTTCGTCTGGAGCCTTTTCAGGAGAAACACTCAAAACTAACAAGTGGTCGTAGTTTGGTTCCTGACTTGGGTCTTCCAATTCTAAACCTTCGTGGCTAATATGCCATAAGTTACGGTCACGGCTGTAGCTGTGGCTTGCATCAAATGGCAGGTCAATGCCGTGTGATTTACAGTATTCAATTTCATCTTCACGAGACTGCATGGTCCAGATATCTGTCATTCTCCAAGGAGCAATGATTTTAATGTCCGGTGCCAATGCTTTGATACCAAGTTCAAAACGGATTTGGTCGTTTCCTTTGCCGGTAGCACCATGACAGATAGCAACAGCGCCTTCTTTTCTTGCAATTTCAACTAATCGTTTTGCGATAACCGGACGAGCCATAGAAGTACCAAGTAAATATTTATTTTCGTATACAGCATTTGCCTGTACACACGGTACGATATAATCATCGCAGAATTCATCTACAATATCTTCTATATATAATTTAGAAGCACCGGATAATCTTGCACGTTCATGAAGTCCTTCCAATTCTTCTCCCTGTCCGCAGTCGATGCAGCAGCAGATAACTTCATAATCAAAATTTTCCTTCAACCATGGGATAATGGCTGTGGTATCAAGACCACCGGAATATGCTAAAACAACTTTTTCTTTCATAATATATGCCTCCTAAAAATTCGTTTTTGTAATCAATATGCACACTATACTCCTAATTGTGCATAAAATCAAGAGAAAAATGAAAATTTATGCATAAAAATTTAAATTTATATAAAAAAGTAATATAAAATGGGTTGCATTATAGATAAAAACTGTGTAAAATTAACTATTGAATATTATGCATAGCATGTGTATAATTATGCAATATAAAAATACGAGGAAGGTTTATTATGATTAAAGCAGGAATCATTGGCGCCACAGGTTATGCAGGTGGTGAGTTAGTAAGAATATTAATGGGACATAAAGAGGTAGAGATTAAATGGTATGGCTCTAGAAGTTACATAGATAAGAAATATTATGAAGTGTACCAGAATATGTTTCAGATTGTAGAGGACGTTTGTCTGGATGATAATATTGAAGCTTTGGCAGAGCAAGTGGATGTTATCTTTACAGCTACACCACAAGGGTTCCTTGCTTCTATATTAAACGAAGATATACTATCCAAAGTGAAAATTGTGGATTTGAGTGCAGACTATCGTATCAAGGATGTTGCTACTTATGAAAAGTGGTATAAGATAGAGCATAAGAGTCCTGAGTTTATAGAAGAAGCCGTTTACGGTTTATGTGAAGTGAATCGTGAGGATGTAAAGAAGGCAAGATTGGTTGCGAATCCGGGTTGTTATACAACTTGTTCTATATTAACCATTTATCCGTTGGCAAAGGAAGGCCTGATTGATATGAACAGCATTATTATTGATGCCAAGTCAGGAACTTCCGGAGCAGGACGTGGTGCCAAGGTAGACAATCTGTATTGTGAAGTCAACGAGAACATCAAAGCATATGGTGTTGCATCTCACAGACATACTCCGGAGATAGAGGAGCAATTAGGATATGCCTCCGGTGAAAATGTGGTACTTAATTTCACCCCACATCTTGTTCCTATGAATCGAGGAATTCTGGCAACTGCATATGCAAACTTAAAACCGGGTGTAACAGAAGAAATGGTAAGGGCTGCGTATGATAAATATTATAAAGAAGAGAAATTTGTCCGCGTATTAGATAAAGGTTTTTGCCCTCAGACAAAATGGGTGGAAGGCAGCAACTATGTGGATGTAAATTTTGTGATTGACAATCGTACCAACCGTGTTATTATGATGGGAGCAATAGATAACCTTGTAAAAGGTGCAGCAGGTCAGGCGGTTCAGAATATGAACCTTATGTTTGGTTTGCCGGAGACAGAAGGATTAAATTTAGTACCAATGTTTCCATAAGGATAAGTAGAAGAAATTTGTGGAGGAATGGATATGAAGAAGATAGATGGAGGCGTTACGGCGGCAACGGGTTTCGAAGCAGCAGGAGTGGCATCTGGTATCCGTAAGAAGGGACGCTTGGATATGGCTATTGTATACAGTCAGAAGCCATGTCATGTAGCAGGGGCATTTACAACCAACGTTGTAAAAGCAGCGCCTGTAAAATGGGATCAAAAGATTGTGAAGGAGAGTGCATATGCACAGGCAGTTGTGGTGAACTCAGGGATTGCCAATGCATGCACCGGAGCAGAAGGTTATGGATACTGTCAGCAAACAGCAAAAAAAATGAGTGAAGTACTGGGAATTCCGACAGAAGCAGTGCTTGTTGGCTCTACAGGAGTTATCGGTATGCAGCTCCCGATGGATAAAATTACAGCAGGAGTGGAACAGTTGGCGGAAATGAAAAACGCTTCTGTCGAGGCTGGTACAGCAGCGGCACAGGCAATTATGACAACGGATACTTGCAAGAAAGAGATTGCTCTGCAGGTAGAAATTGATGGAGTGACAGTTACCATTGGTGGTATGGCAAAGGGCTCAGGTATGATTCATCCAAATATGTGTACCATGCTTAGTTTTATCACAACGGACGCGGCTATTTCAAAATCAGCACTTCAGAAAGCTTTAAGTGCAGATGTAGAGGATACTTATAACATGATTTCTGTAGATGGGGATACATCTACCAATGATACCGTTTTAGTGCTTGCAAATGGAATGGCAGGAAATAAAGAGATTGAGGAAGGCACGGAAGAGTATGAAATCTTTGCAAAGGGGCTTCGCGAAGTCAATGAGTATCTGGCAAAACAGATGGCAGGTGACGGCGAGGGTGCAACTGCACTTTTTGAAGTAAACGTCATTGGTGCTGAGACAAAAGAGCAGGCAAAGATTTTAAGTAAATCCATCGCATGCTCCAACCTTGTAAAAACTGCAATCGCAGGTCATGATGCAAATTGGGGACGTATCATCTGTGCAATGGGATATTCTGGTGCACAGTTTGACCCGGAAAAGGTTGACTTGTTCTTTGAAAGCAAAGCAGGCAAGATTCAGATAACAGAGAATGGTGTTGCATTGAAATACAGTGAAGAAAAGGCAACAGAAATTTTGTCACAGGAAATAGTGATTGCAACGGCAGACATAAAAATGGGAAATGAAAAAGCAACGGCATGGGGATGTGATTTGACACACGGATATATCAGTATCAATGCAGATTATAGGAGCTAATTATGGATCAGAAATTAGAAAAATATTTAAGTAAGGCAGAGGTTCTAATTGAAGCCCTTCCTTATATCCAAAGATTTAATCGTAAAGTAATTGTAGTAAAATACGGCGGAAGTGCCATGGTGGATGAAGAACTAAAACGCAGAGTTATCCAGGATGTGACACTTCTGAAATTGGTTGGATTTAAACCAATCATCGTACATGGCGGAGGGAAAGAAATCAGCAGCATGGTTTCCCGTCTGGGAATGGAACCGAAATTCGTCAACGGGCTTCGTGTGACAGATGAGCCTACCATGGAGATTGTGGAAATGGTACTTGGAAAGGTAAATAAGAGTTTGGTACAACTGGTAGAATCCTTAGGGGTACGTGCCATTGGAATAAGTGGTAAGGACGGAGCTCTTCTTAAAGTAAATAAGAAATATTCTAAAGGGGAAGACATTGGATTTGTTGGTGATGTAAAAGAAGTAAACGCACAGATTTTATGGGACCTACTGGAGAAAGATTTTCTGCCAATCGTTTGTCCGATAGGAATGGATGACGATTACAATACATATAACATTAATGCGGATGATGCAGCATGTGCCATTGCACAGGCAATGCAGGCTGAGAAATTGGCGTTCTTGACAGATATTGAAGGTGTTTATAAAGACCCGAAGGATCCGGAAACATTGATTCCGGTGTTACCTATCTCAGAAGCAGAACAGCTCATGTCAGAAGGCTACATTGGCGGCGGAATGCTTCCGAAGATTCAAAATTGTATCGATGCAGTTAACAGTGGGGTTTCCAAAGTGCATATTTTAGATGGACGTATTCCGCATTGTCTGTTGTTGGAAATCTTTACGAATAAAGGAATTGGTACTGCTATCTTAAAAGACGAATGAAAGTAGGTTTTCGTATGGAACATTATATTAATCAGGCAGAAGAAGCCTTGCTACATACCTATAATCGATATGAGATTGTATTGGAAAAAGGGGAAGGCGTATATCTGTACGACACGGAAGGAAAACAGTATCTGGACTTTGCAGCCGGAATTGCAGTGTGTTCTTTGGGCTATGGACATCCAAAATTTACAGAAAGCTTAAAGAGTCAGATAGAGATGCTGACACACACGTCCAATCTTTTTTACAGTAAACCGGTGGCAAAGGCAGCACAGAGTCTCACAAAAGCAACCCAGATGGACCGTGTGTTTTTTACAAACAGCGGCACGGAGGCAATTGAGGGTGCATTAAAGGCAGCTAGAAAATATGCCTATACAAAAGGGAATGGCAAATATGAGTTTATTGCCATGAACCATTCCTTCCACGGAAGAAGCATGGGAGCTGTTTCCGTAACAGGAAATGAGCATTATCGCACACCGTTTGAACCATTGATAGGTGGCGTAAAGTTTGCAGATTTCAATGATATCGAAAGCGTAAAGGCGCAGATTACAGATAAGACCTGTGCCATTATCATGGAGCCTGTGCAAGGGGAAGGCGGAATTTATCCGGCAGACGCAGAATTCTTGAAACAAGTACGTACACTTTGTGATGAAAATGATATCCTGCTTATCTTTGATGAAATCCAGTGTGGCATGGGACGCACCGGAAGTATGTTTGCATGGCAGGGATATGGCGTGAAGCCGGACATTATGGCTATGGCGAAGGCAATTGGCAATGGCGTGCCGGTTGGAGCATTTGCAATGACGGAGCAGGTTGCAAAAAATTCTCTTGTTCCGGGAGACCACGGAACCACCTATGGCGGCAATCCATTGGTTTGTACTGCAGTTGATACGGTGCTTCAAATTTTTGAAGAGGAACATATCATAGACCATGTAAAAGAAGTGGGTGCCTATTTGGAAGAAAAATTAAATGACCTTGTAAAAACCAACGAAGCGGTGTTAGAGCGCCGAGGGATAGGGTTGATGCAAGGCTTAGTTTTAAATAAACCAGTGGGTGATGTGATTAAAAAAGTAATGGAGCAAGGTTTAATCGCAATCTCAGCCAGTGGAAATGTACTTCGTTTGGTTCCGCCGCTTGTAATCGAAAAGAGGCATGTGGATGAGCTATGTGCCATATTAAATAAAAGTCTATCTTAATAGAGACTCGTATAGAAACCCAATTTATTGGAAATACTTCCCATATTAAGGAAAAGGAGGAATGACAATGATTGGGTTTATTATTGCATTATTATCCGGTGCACTGATGAGTGTACAGGGTGTATTCAACACACAGGTAACGAAGACAACAGGGATGTGGGTGTCCAACGGCTGGGTACAGCTGACTGCATTTTTAGTTTGTGTAGGGGCATGGCTTATTACAGGTAGAGATTCCATTGCGACACTGGCAAAAGTGGAACCGAAGTATGTGCTTCTTGGAGGTGTGATAGGAGCGGGGATTACATGGACTGTTATCAAAAGCGTGGAAATGTTAGGTCCCGCAAAATCAGCACTTCTTATAGTAACTGCACAACTTTTGGTTTCCTATCTCATAGAATTGTTTGGGCTTTTCGGTATGGATAAAGAGCCTTTCGAATGGAGAAAGTTGCTTGGCTTGGGCGTTGCTATAGTGGGAATTACGATTTTTCAGTGGAAATAAAATGTTGCTTGTAATTTAAAACAAAATTCGATAAAATAATACTATCTAAGCGTAGAGGGGTTCTTTGTAGTGATACTACGGAGGAAAGTATGCGAAGATATGGAATTGTCTTATTGATGTTGGCAATGATGCTTAGTTTGACTGCATGCAAGGCAAAGAAAAATGCGACATTTGACTTGGAGTCTATAGATACACAGGAAGAATCGAAAAGTTCTAAGGAAGCGAAAGCAGATATTTATGTATATGTCTGCGGAGCAGTGGAGCAGGAAGGTGTGTACAAATTGCCGGCCGGCAGCAGAATTTATGAGGCTGTGGAGATGGCAGGAGGATTTCGTGAGGATGCTGCTAAGTCAGAGGTGAATCAGGCAGAGGTCCTTGTGGATGAGGCGAGAGTGTACGTACCTACATTAGCAGAAGTAATTGCAGGCGAAATGGAAAATGATGGAAAGATAAATCTGAATAAAGCAACGAAAGAAGAGCTGATGACACTGCCGGGTGTTGGGGCTTCGAGAGCGGAAAGCATCATTCAATACAGAAATGAAAATGATGGATTTAAAAGTATTGATGAGATTATGCTGATTTCAGGAATTAAAGAGGGATTGTTTGAAAAAATTAAAGATTTAATCAAAGTATAATAAAGGGAGATTATTCATGGGAAAACGAGTATTGGTTGTGGATGACGAAAAATTAATTGTGAAAGGAATTCGATTCAGCCTGCTTCAGGACGGCTTAGAGGTCGACTGTGCATATGATGGAGAGGAAGCCCTTGAGATGGCGAAGGCTACAGAGTATGATTTGATTTTACTTGATGTAATGCTACCGAAAATGGATGGATTCGAAGTGTGCCAGCAGGTTCGAGAATTTTCAGATGTACCGATTATTATGTTGACAGCCAAGGGCGATGACATGGATAAAATTTTAGGTTTGGATTACGGAGCTGATGATTATATCACGAAACCATTCAACATTTTGGAAGTCAAAGCTAGAATCAAAGCAATTATGCGACGTGGACGTAAAAAAGACGAAAAAGAAAAGCCGGGCAACATTTTGGAAAAACACGATATGAAGATTGATCGTGAAAATAGAAGAGTCTTTATTGAAGGTGTTGAAGTGAATTTGACAACAAAGGAATTTGATGTTTTAGAATTGCTTGCAACTAATCCGGATAAAGTTTATAGTAGAGAACAATTGTTAGAGCTTATATGGGGAAGTGATTACCCTGGAGATGCAAGAACGGTAGATGTACATATCAGACGTTTGAGAGAGAAAATTGAAAAACTTCCTAGCAATCCGAAATATGTATATACAAAGTGGGGAGTGGGTTATTATTTTAAATAAAATATTGAAAAGTTTACAATTTAGAATCGTTATGCTGCTTATTATCATAAGCAGCATCGCTTGTTTTCTAGTAAAAGAAGTGATTGTTGGAGCCTATGAAGACAGGGCGGTTGCTTGGAGAACAGCTGAGATACAGGAGCAGTGTATTATTTTGTCGAATCAGCTTACAAAGAGTACCTATATGAAATCGCCGGTTTCGGATGTAGTGGATGCAGAATTGTCACAATTCTCTAATATTTACAACGGACGTGTTATCATTGTGGATAAAAATTTCCGTATTGTGAAGGATACATTTGGAACGGATGAAGGAAAGACTATGATTGCGCCTGATGTTATCACCTGTTTTTCGGGAAGCGGAACAAGCTATTATGACTCGGAGGCCAGGTATCTGGATATTACAACACCAATTACGATAACTGTGGACGACAAGGTACAGGTGGAGGGTGTCATTTTAGCCAGCGTTTCCACGGATATTATTTATGAAACCATGGCGGAACTGAAAGGGAAAGCTAATACGGTTTTGTGGATTCTCATTTTAGTTATTATCTTTTTAGGTATTTTCGTTTCTGGACATATGATGAAGCCTCTAAAGAAAATTGTAAGAGGGATTGAAGACGTTACAGAAGGGTATGATAGTAATTTCCTACATGTGGATACATATCAAGAAACGAAGGATATTTCGGAAGCATTTAACAAGATGTTAGGACGAATGAAGATTTTGGATGATTCCAGACAAGAATTTGTATCCAATGTGTCACATGAGCTGAAGACCCCACTGACCTCTATGAAGGTGTTGGCAGATTCCTTGCTTGCGCAGGAGGATGTGCCTGTAGAACTCTATAAAGAATTTATGGGGGATATCACGGAAGAAATTGAGCGTGAGAACAAGATTATAAATGATTTGCTTTCCCTTGTAAAAATGGATAAAACATCTGCGGATTTAAATGTAAAACCAGAGAATATTAATGAATTGGTGGAACGAATTTTGAAGCGTTTACGACCAATTGCTGTGAAACAAAACGTGGAACTGGTATTTGAAAGTTTTCGTCCGGTTACGGCTGAAGTTGACGAAGTGAAGTTTACTTTAGCAATTTCCAATCTGGTTGAAAATGCAATTAAATACAACAAAGAAGAGGGTTGGGTTCAAGTATCTTTGAATGCAGACCACAAGTATTTTTATGTCAAGGTTGCTGATTCCGGTATGGGAATTCCGCAGGAATCCTTAGACCATATTTTTGAACGTTTTTATAGAGTGGATAAATCCCATTCAAGAGAAATCGGCGGAACCGGACTTGGACTTGCAATTGCACGTAATGCGGTGATTATGCATCGTGGGGCAGTGAAGGTTCACAGCGAAGAGGGAGTTGGAACAACATTTACTGTTAGGATTCCACTAACCTATATTGCATAGAGAAATGAGGTAAAATATGAAGAAGAAGATAGGAGTGCTTCTTTCTATTTTGTTGTGTGTACTGATTACTGCCTGCTCAGAGCAGAAAAGTACAGAGGAAATGTATGTTTATTATGTGAATGCAGATGGGAACGCATTGATACAGGAAACATATCCAATGACAACAGTGGAAGGAGCATTGGAAAAATTAAAGTTTCATTCCGTTTTGCCGAAAGAGGTGAAAGTGGAAGAGTATAAATTAAGTAAGGGATATTTGGATATTTATTTTAATTCTGCTTATGAGAAACTTGCTAAGAGTACAGAGGTGCTGGTACGCGCAGCATTTGTACAGACCTTAGTGCAAGTGGAAAACGTAAATTTTGTCACATTTTATGTGGAAGGTGAACCGCTGACAGACGGCGATGGCAATGCGATTGGCATGATGCGGGCGGAGGATTTTGTGCAAAGTACTGGTTCGTCCATTGACTCTTATCAAACCACGGATTTGACGCTATATTTTGCAAGTAAGGATGGGAAGGCGTTAACCAGTCATAAGAAGGCGAACGTCCGTTATAATGTAAATACAACCATAGAGAGATTAGTGGTGGAACAACTGATAAAAGGAACGAGTGCTTCTGATGCGCAGGCGACAGTACCAAAAAGTACAACAATTTTAGGTGTGTCTGTCAGGGAAGGTATTTGTTACGTGAATCTGGATTCTAAGTTCGTGTCAGATAGTTATGATTTGAGTCCTGAGACGGTGATTTATTCCATTGTGAATTCTGTCATTGAAAATGGAAATGTTACGAAGGTGCAGATTCTGATTGATGGGGCAAGTGATGTGGTTTATAAAAAGACCATTGACTTAAGCAGACCACTGGAGTGGAATGCCACTTTGCTTGAGGTGAAGTAATATGATAAAAACAAGGCCATTATGTTTTGTGTGCCTGTGTTTCTTGATGATTCAAACGGTAATTTTGATAGCGATAAGCGGGAAATCTTCGACAGAGATACCCGCTTCCTCTATCTTTTATGATGAGAATGAAAAATCCGTGTTAATACACGGGCAGGTATACAAAAAAACAAGTTTATCTAAATTTCAAGTATTATATCTAAAAAACAATTCCGTAAGTGATTCCCACATTATGGTGTATGATGACAATTTCATAGAGGTTGCTATTGGACAGTCTGTAGCCTTGCAGGGAACTACAAAGTGTTTTGATGTAGCGAGAAATCCCGGGAGTTTTGACCAAAGGTTTTATTATGCTAAACAAGATATTTATGGCATTGTATGGTGTGACAAGGTGACTGAAATTTCCGGCAAAGAAAATTGGTGTATGGAACATCTATATCAGTTTAAAATGAACTGGAAAAAACTGATTTATGACACTATAGGAGAAGAGAAGGGTGCAATTCTATCGGCAATGCTTCTGGGAGACAAGGGTGACATGGAGCCGGAGATGAAAGAGCTCTATCAGAAGAATGGTATTGGACATATCTTGGCTATTTCGGGATTACATATTTCTTTTATCGGGCTAGGTATATATAGAATTATTCGAAAAACCGGTCTGGGATATATCCCATCTGGCGTTTTTGCTATTTTAGTTTTGAGTTTGTATGCCCTGATGATAGGCTTTTCTGTTTCCGTAATTCGTGCGTATATCATGCTGTTGTTTCGCATTGGTGCAGATATGTCAGGACGGATTTATGATATGTTAACGGCACTTATGGTGGGGGCGGGGGTTACAATCGGAATACAACCCCTATATCTTATGGATGCGGGATTTTTATTATCCTATGGAGCAATTCTTGGAATTCTATTTGTATTGCCAATGTTGGAGAAAATCCTTAGGTGTCGGCGAAAACTTCTTTCTGGAGTTTTGGCGAGTGTGGCAATAAACATCATGCTTTTCCCAATTATACTATGGTTTTATTATGAAATACCAACTTATTCTCTGGCATTAAATTTTATTATTATTCCAATGACAAGCGTGCTTTTGGGAATTGGTATGCTGGGAGGTCTTATCGGATTTGTCATATGGCCGGTAGGACACCTGTGTCTGTATGCCTGTAAGTTAATTCTATGGGTTTTTGAGATGTTAAGTAGAGCGGGAAGCAAGCTGCCCTATTGGAGAATTGTAATGGGACAGCCTGAATTGTGGCAGATGATGCTATATTATTTCGTTCTTATGATGGGAATCATTGTGATAAGAGATGACCGAAAACGAAAACAACGGAAAGTTTTATTTGGTATACTTTGTGCCTGCCTTGGTTTTTCCATATTTTTAATGGCATATCGTCCTATGGGAAACCTGACTGTTACCATGCTGGATGTGGGGCAGGGGGATAGTCTTTTTCTGCAAGGACCAGAAGGAAATACATATCTGATTGATGGTGGAAGCAGTGATGTGGAGGGGCTTGGAAAATATCGTATGGAACCTTTTTTAAAGTCGAAGGGCGTTGCGTCGCTGGACTATGTGTTTGTAACCCATGGAGATACAGACCATTACAGTGGAATTGAAGAGATGCTAAAAAGAATGGATGTGGGCGTTGAAATCCGACGGCTTGTTTTACCTTCTAACTGGAAGAAGGATGATGCGCTGGTAGAATTAGCTCAAACTGCACAGAAGGCAGGGGTTTCTATTGTGATCATAGAGGCGGGAAAATGCATTAAAGAAGGAGACTTACGATTAGAGTGTATTCAGCCTGCCTCCTCAGACAATCATCTGAGTGGAAACGCAGGTTCCTTAGTGTTAGCTGTTGAGTTTCGAGAATTTTCCATGCTTTGTACCGGTGATGTGGAGATGGGAGGAGAGGATGCGTTAACAAAACGATTGACAAACCATGGGTATACAGTTCTTAAGGTAGCACATCATGGCTCAAAGCATTCCTCTTCGGAAACATTTTTGAGGGTTGCACAGCCGAAGATAGCAATTATTTCTGCGGGTGAAAATAATTCTTATGGACATCCACATCAGGAAACACTTAACCGATTAAAGGACATTAGGTGTCAGATTTTTGAGACGGTTCAAAATGGTGCAATTACACTACAAACAGATGGGAATACATTGACAATTGATTGCTTTTTATATTAAAATATATTGAAGTATGCATAGAAAGGCGGACATACATGAAGAGTCTGAATGAAGATTTAAAAACCGGACAACTGAATAACGTTTATTTGTTGTATGGTGAAGAAACTTATTTAAAGAAACAGTATAAGGACAAACTCCGAAATGCAATGGTTTCGACCGATGACAACATGAACTATGCGTACTATGAAGGCAAAGGAATTAACATCAATGAAGTAATAGATTTGGCGGAAACATTACCTTTCTTTGCAGAGCGTCGAGTGATTGTCTTAGAGGATACGGGGCTGTTTAAAAGTGCGTCTCCTGAGCTGGCAGATTATATCAAGGAAATGCCGGATACCACATCCATGATTTTCGTGGAAACGGAAGTTGATAAGCGAGGGAAATTGTATAAGGCAGTACAGGCAAAGGGACGCGCAGTGGAATTGGGGCGTCAGGATGAAAACACCCTTGTTCGCTGGGTTGCAAGTAATGTCAAACAAGAACAAAAAATGATTAGTGAAAGTACGGTGCGATTCTTTCTCGCAAAGGTTGGCACGGATATGGAAAACATTCAGAAAGAGTTAGAAAAGCTGTTTTGCTTTTGTTTGGATAAGGATAGCATTACAGCTGAGGATGTGGAAGAGATTTGTACAACACAGATTACCAATCGGATTTTTGAGATGGTGAATGCTGTTGCAGATAAAAAACAGCGGAAGGCTCTGGAGTATTATTATGATTTGCTGGCGTTAAAGGAGCCGCCAATGCGGATTTTGTTTTTATTAACCAGACAGTTCAAGCAATTGTTGGAAGTAAAAACTATGGATAAGCAAGGCTATGGACGAAAAGAAATTGCGGAAAAGATTGGAATCAATCCATTTGTGGTTGGCAAATTTCAAACTCAGGCGAAAGCATTTTCTGGTAAAGAATTGCGAACGATTATAGAAGATAGTGTGGAGACAGAAGAGGCGATTAAGACAGGGCGCCTTACAGATACACTTGGCGTTGAAATGTTTATTGTAAAATATTCGGGAGGAATAACATGGCAGGAATAGATCAGAAGAAAATACGAAATTTTTGTATTATCGCGCATATTGACCACGGAAAGTCAACCTTGGCAGACCGTATTATTGAAAAGACAGGACTTTTAACCAGTCGTGAGATGCAGGCACAGGTACTCGATAATATGGAGTTGGAGCGTGAACGTGGAATTACCATTAAGGCACAGGCAGTGCGTATTGTATATAAAGCCAATGACGGGGAAGAGTACATTTTTAACTTGATCGATACTCCGGGGCATGTGGACTTTAACTACGAAGTATCTCGAAGCCTTGCTGCGTGCGATGGAGCAATTCTTGTTGTGGATGCGGCACAAGGTGTAGAAGCTCAGACGTTGGCTAATGTGTATTTGGCGCTGGACCATAATTTGGATGTAATGCCGGTTATCAATAAAATTGATTTACCAAGTGCAGAGCCGCAGCGTGTAATCGAAGAAATTGAAGATGTCATTGGAATTGAAGCCCAGGATGCACCGCTTATTTCAGCTAAGGTGGGACTAAATATTGAAGATGTTCTTGAGCAGATTGTAGAGAAAATTCCGGCACCGACAGGGGATGCAAATGCGCCCCTTCAGGCATTGATTTTTGACTCGGTGTATGATTCCTACAAAGGGGTTATTGTATTTTGCCGTATCAAGGAAGGCTCTGTGAGAAAAGGAACTAATATGAAAATGATGGCTACGGGTGCAACTGCCGAAGTAGTAGAGGTTGGATATTTTGGAGCCGGTCAGTTTATTCCTTGTGATGAGCTTTCTGCTGGTATGGTTGGATATATCACAGCCAGTCTGAAAAATGTAAAAGATACTCGTGTTGGTGATACGATTACAGATGCAGACAGACCATGTGAGAAACCACTTCCAGGTTACAAGAAGGTTCTTCCTATGGTTTACTGTGGTATGTATCCGGCGGATGGTGCCAAATATCAAGATCTGCGAGATGCACTGGAAAAATTACAACTCAATGATGCGTCTCTTCACTTTGAACCGGAGACCTCCATTGCCCTTGGTTTTGGATTCCGTTGTGGATTCTTAGGACTTTTACATTTGGAAATCATTCAAGAACGTTTGGAACGAGAATATAATTTAGACTTGGTTACAACTGCACCAGGTGTAGTATATAAAGTGCATAAAACAAATGGGGAAGTAATCGAACTTACCAATCCATCCAACCTTCCGGAACCAACAGAGATTGATTACATGGAAGAACCAATGGTGAAGGCAGAGATTATGGTTACCTCTGAGTTTATTGGTGCCATTATGGACTTGTGTCAAGAACGACGCGGTATTTACCAGGGCATGGAATATATTGAGGAGACAAGAGCAGTGCTTCGTTATCACTTACCACTGAATGAGATTTTCTATGACTTCTTTGATGCACTGAAGTCACGTTCTCGTGGGTATGCATCCTTTGATTATGAAATGTTAGGATATGAGAAGTCTGAACTTGTGAAATTAGATATTCTTATCAACAAAGAGGAAGTGGACGCGTTATCATTTATCGTATTCTCAGGAAGTGCATATGAGCGTGGACGCAAAATGTGCGAAAAATTAAAAGATGAGATACCAAGACATTTGTTTGAGATTCCGATTCAGGCAGCTGTAGGAAGCAAGATTATCGCCAGAGAAACCGTAAAGGCGGTGCGTAAGGATGTGCTTGCAAAATGTTATGGTGGTGATATTTCCCGTAAACGTAAGCTTCTGGAAAAACAAAAAGAAGGTAAGAAAAGAATGCGCCAGATTGGAAACGTAGAGATTCCACAGAAAGCATTTATGAGTGTGTTGAAGTTAGATGAAAAGAAATAGTTTAGTCGGTTAGATTGTGATTTCTGGGTATAGACGAGAACTTTTGTCTTATTTATACCCAGAAATTTATAATTTCAGCATATTTTATTTGTCTTTTTGTAGGAAATGGGTATAGGTTGGTTTGATTGCGTACATAACACCCACACTTTTTCAATATTGCGGGTATTTAAGGGTGGATGGGTTGAATTTATAGAAAGTTTACTTGATAAGTAGAGCTTTTAACCTTCTTTGCGCGTTGTGAATTGGTATAAGTGGTTTGTTTTGCCTGCTGTATACCCAGTATAGAAAGATAGAAATAGTAAGAGAACCTATGGTTTGCATTTGGCTACAAAAAGGAGGAGAGTTGCATGAAAAAAGAGTTGGAAATATATATTCATATTCCATTTTGCGTGAAAAAGTGTGCTTATTGCGACTTTCTTTCGGACACACAGGATAAAGATACTATAGAAAAATATGTGGAGAAATTAGCAGAAGAAGTTAAGGCTCATAAACGAGTTAAAGTTTCCACCATTTTTCTTGGTGGTGGGACACCGTCTATTCTGGATGTGAATCAGATCGCCAGAATTTTTGATGCAATAAGAGATAATTTTGATGTTGTAGACAATGCAGAAATCACAATCGAAGCCAACCCGGGAACAGTTACTGTAGAAAAATTACGAGCATATAAGCAATGTGGAATAAATCGCCTTAGCTTCGGACTTCAATCAAGCAATAATGAAGAGTTAAAACTACTTGGTCGTATTCATACCTACGAAGAATTCTTGGAGAGTTATCAGTTGGCGAGAGAATGTGGCTTTGACAACATTAATGTAGATTTGATTTCTGCAATCCCTAAGCAGACCGTATCAAGTTGGGAAGAAACGCTGGAAAAAGTAATTGCTTTGAAACCAGAACACATATCAGCATATAGTCTGATTGTGGAAGAAGGGACACCGTTTGCAAAGATGTATGGCGAAGGTTGTCCTGGCGAACATGATTTACCAAGTGAAGAAGAGGAGCGAGCAATTTATTATCGGACCGAGGGGATGTTATCGGAGGCCGGATATCACAGATATGAGATTTCCAATTATGCCAAGGAAGGAAAAGAATGCAAACATAACCTTGGGTACTGGGAGAGAAAAGAGTATCTGGGAATCGGTTTAGGCGCAGCTAGTTTGATTGATGATACCAGATATAAAAATACAGACGACCTTTTGTTTTATTTGGAACATTCGAGTAACTTACATGCAATTCAGGAAAATGTAGAAAAGCTGTCTCTTGAGGAACAGATGGAGGAATTCATGTTTCTTGGACTAAGGAAGATGGAAGGCGTGTCGGTAGATGAATTTGCAAGCACATTTGGAAAAACTATGGAAGAATGTTATGGGGAACAAATTCAGAGGCTGATGGAGCAAGGACTACTGGAGCGGAAAGACGGATATGTTATGCTTACAAAACAAGGAATTGATGTAAGTAATTATGTGTTTAGTGAGTTTTTAATTTAATAAGAAATTATGCAATTTCTTATTAAATTATATGCTCCGCGGGATGTGCAGGGGTGCGTGCAATGAAGATGTTGCTTTGCAACCGCACCCCGCACAAGAGTCTGTCAAGACAGATTCTTTTTACAAAAAAATCGAGCCGGAGAATTTCTCCGGCTCAAACTGTCTTAACCTTATTCTTCAACGATATCTTCGAATTCTTGTTCATCAAGCCATTCGTCGAATGCGTCAGCAGCAGCTTCGTATTCATCATCGTCTTCGATGTTTTCTAAAGTAGGTTCTCCGTCTTCTGTTTCAACGTAACGATAGATATATACGTCACCTTCTTCGTTATCACCATCTTCATCTAATGGAAGTAATGCGATATATTCCTTGTTATCTACACTGTAAATTGTAAGAACTGCACATTCGATAACTTCATCATTATCAAGTGTTAATGTTACAGTTACTTCTTCATTGCATCCGCAATCGCAGTTGTGATCATGTGTGTGTTCACTCATAATAAGTCTCCTTTATAATGAAATATTTGATATACTAACTCTATCAGAATGGGACAAGAAATGCAAGGCTTGTTTCCATTTTTAACTATGCAAAAAATATAGAATCGTGTATAATAAATAACGATGAACAGATGAGGGGAGATGCATATGAGAAAAATGACAGGATATCCATTGCCACTTGGCATTTCAGTAAAACACGATGTGGTAAATTTTTCTGTTGCGGTTGAGAGTGGAAAAACATGTTTTCTATGCTTGTATCGCGAGAATAGTGCTGTGCCTATAGAGAGAATTGAACTCACAGAAGAACATACGATGGGTGAAGTGCGCTATATTGCACTCTCAAAATCAGACGTGGACCGTATGGAGTATAATTATGAAATAAATGGAGAATTTATAATTGATCCTTATGTAAAATCAGTTGCAGAGCATGAAAATATCACACGAGGCAAAGTCTTGTTAGATGATTATGATTGGGAAGGGGACAAGCCATTGGGATTAGCCTTCCATGAAATTGTTGCGTATAATCTCCATGTTAGGGGATTTACCATGCATAAATCTTCGAAAGTGAAAAGACCAGGAACATTTGCAGGTGTGATTGAAAAAATCCCATATTTAAAAGATTTGGGAATTAATCAGATTCAATGTATGCCAATTTATGCTTTCGAGGAAACCACACATTATAAAAATTATTGGGGTTACGGTGACGCCTATTGCTTTGCTATTAAAAATGCTTATTCAGCAAATGCAGATGCGGCAGTAGAGTTAAAGGACATGGTAAAAGCCTGTCATAGAAATGGAATAGAAGTGGTATTGTATTTGCCATTTACAGATAAAGTTTCAAAACAATTAATTGAAGAATGTCTAAGATATTATGTGATGGAATATCATATTGATGGGTTTGTTTTAAATCCATACAATGCACCAATGAGCAGCATCTTGTCAGACCCAATTTTGAAGAAGACAAAGATTTTAGAATACAAGGATGACTTTCAGAACAACATGCGCAGTTTTTTAATTGGAAATGAAGGGACTGTGCAAGGTGTGATGTGGTGGGTAAAGCAGATTACCAGAGACATAGGGGGATGCAATTATATAACCAATCATACAGGATTCACCTTAAATGATCTTGTATCCTACAATGAAAAACATAATGAAGACAACGGCGAAAATAATTTTGACGGACCAGATGCGAATTTCAGTTGGAACTGCGGAGTAGAAGGTCCTACCCGTAAAAAAGCGATATTGGAATTGCGTAGAAAGCAAATGAGAAATGCCATGTTTCTTTTAATTATGTCCCAAGGGACACCATGTATTCTAGCAGGTGATGAATTTACTAATACGCAAAAAGGAAATAATAATGTATATTGTCAAGACAATGAAATCTCGTGGCTTGATTGGAAGAAACTGGATAAAGAGGAGCAATTCTATCAATATGTGAAATTGTTGATTGTGCTACGAAGAAAATATTCGGTTATTGGTATAGACAAACCACTCCTGGGTGTTGATAAAGCAAGCTGTGGTGTGCCGGATGTTTCGTTTCATGGGGAAAATGCTTGGCAGATACCAAATCAAATGTCGAGCAAACACTTAGGTGTATACTACCATCATACAGATGGAACAGATTGCTTCATCGCATATAATATGCATGATGCGGAACAAAACTTCGCATTACCAGCTCTTCGAAAAGGAAAGAAATGGTACCGCATACTATCAACAGCGGATGCGCAGACAGTAGAAAGTGAAATTTTGATGGATAACCAAAAAGAGACTGTTGTTCCAGAAAAAACCATTGAGATGTTCATAGGAAAATAATGATTATAGAAGGATAGCAAAAAATGAAGGCTTGGAAACATTTCTGCACCATTACCCATCATAAATATTTGGTGGCTAAAGGGTGTTTTGCAGTTGGGTTATATTGGCAAGGAATTATGCACGATATGTCCAAATACAGTTGGACAGAATTTCGCGTTGGTGCGAAGTACTTTCAAGGGACAAGAAGTCCGAATAATGCAGAAAAAGAAGATATCGGATATTCATCCTCGTGGCTTCATCATAAAGGACGGAATAAGCATCATTTGGAATACTGGTGGGATTATGGATTCGCACCGAATAAGAAACCCACAGGAATGCGTATGCCGGAGAAATATGTAGTAGAGATGCTGATGGACCGCATTGCAGCGTGTAAGGTATATATGCATGGAGATTATACCGACAGTAGTCCACTTGCGTATTATGAGCGTGGAAAAGATATCACCATGATGCATAAAGATACAAGAGAACTTTTGGAGTTCATGCTGAAGATGTTAGCAGAAAAAGGTGAAAAAGAGACCTTTGTATATGTGAAGAAAGAAATATTGCATAAGAGATAAAAAAACGTGTAAATGGCGAGTGCTATTTACACGTTTTCTAATATGGTTTACTCTGGGTAAATCAGTCTTTCTACAGAAATGTTTTCTAAAACTTCATTTAAATATTTCTTTGCTAAATATTTTGCCATCGGCAAATTCATATCTAAATAATTGCCACAGTCCTTCGCAGAAGCACCAGGAACTTCGCCTTTATAATCTGCGATAAATACAAACATTTCTTTTAATATGTCAACAATATTTTTGGATTCATAATCGCCTGCAAGAAGTAAATAAAATCCGGTGCGACAGCCCATTGGTCCGAAATAAATAATTTTTGGTCCGAACTCTTTATGATTACGCAAAAATGTGGCTGCTAAATGTTCAATCGTATGCATCTCGGCTGTGTTCATAACCGGCTCATCATTTGGACTTGTCATGCGGATGTCAAAGGTCGTAATGGTTTCTGCGCCAACGGTATCCTTTCGTGAAACATACACTCCGGGAATTAATTTGATATGGTCTATTGTAAAACTTGTGATCTTCTTCATCATAAATCCTCCTAAAATGAATATGGATTCATTATAACCATTCCTTTTGCAGAAAACAAGTGCTTTAGAAGGCAATGTTATCTTGACGTAAACACGTATGGGGTGTAAACTTAGGAAAGATATATTTGGAGGAAGAGAACATGATTAATGATAAAAAAGTTTTATTTAGTGGAATGCAGGCAACCGGTAATCTTACTTTAGGAAATTACTTAGGTGCAATGAAAAACTGGGTAACACTTAGTGATGATTATGAATGCTTTTACAGTGTTGTTGATATGCATTCTATTACAGTAAGACAGGATCCGGCGACTCTTCGTAAAAGAGCAAGAGCACTTCTTACTTTATATATAGCGGCAGGATTAGATCCGGAGAAGAATTGTATTTACTATCAATCACATGTTTCAGGACATGCAGAGCTTGCTTGGATATTAAACTGCTATACTTATATGGGTGAATTGAATCGTATGACACAGTTCAAGGATAAATCAGCAAAGCATGCAGATAACATTAATGCAGGTCTGTTCACTTATCCGGTGCTTATGGCCGCAGATATTTTGTTGTTCCAGGCTGATGTGGTACCGGTGGGCATTGACCAAATGCAGCATTTGGAATTGACAAGAGATATTGCACAGAGATTTAATGGCATTTACGGAGATGTGTTTACTGTACCGGAAGCTTACATTGGAAAAGTTGGAGCAAAGATTATGAGTCTGCAAGACCCAACGAAAAAAATGTCTAAATCCGATGAAAATCCGAATGCAAGCATTTACTTAATGGATGATCCTGACACCATTATTCGCAAATGCAAACGTGCAGTGACAGATTCAGAGGCACAGATTCTGTATAGAGATGAACAACCAGGTGTAAAGAATCTGATTGATATTTACAGTGCATGTACCAATATAACACAACAGGAGGTTGTGAAAGAGTTTGACGGCAAAGGCTATGGCGATTTCAAAATGGCAGTAGGAGAAGCTGTTGTATCTGTATTAAAACCATTGCAAGACGAAGTGGCAAGATTGGAAAAGGACAAAGCTTATATTGATAATGTCATTAAAAATAATGCAGAGAAAGCAAACTATTATGCGATGAAGACCTTGCGTAAGGTTCAGAAGAAAGTTGGCTTTCCTGAAAGGGTGAGATAAGTATGAAAGTAGTAGCAACAGAGAAAGCACCTAAGGCATTAGGACCATACTCACAAGGATACATACATAATGGTATGTTCTACTCAGCGGGACAGATTCCAATCAATCCTGCAACGGATGCAATTGAGGAAGTAACAATTGAAGGTCAGACAGAACAGGTGTGTAAGAACCTTGCAGCAGTACTAGATGCGGCGGGAAGCTCATTTAACAATGTAATAAAAACCACATGCTTCTTAGCAAATATGGAACACTTTTCTGCATTTAACGAAGTCTATGCAAAATATTTTGTGTCAAAACCGGCACGAAGCTGTGTGGCGGTGAAGACATTACCTAAAAATGTACTCTGTGAAATAGAATTAATTGCGGTAGTAGAAGACTAGGAGGTGAGAATAATGGCAGAAGAAAGGAAAGAAGGCTGCTCGGCAGAAAGCTGCTCGAGTTGCGCACAGGCAGGTTCTTGCCCAAGTAAAAAGGTTGACATGAAGGTTCCTGCAAACCAATATACAAATGTGAAAAAAGTAATTGGTATTATTAGTGGAAAAGGTGGAGTAGGCAAGTCTATGGTCACTGCATCCCTTGCAAGATTAATGCGTGAAAAAGGGTATTCAGTTGGTATTTTAGATGCAGATATTACAGGCCCATCTATTCCGAAAATGTATGGGGTTCATGACCATGCAATGGGCGCAGAAGAAGGTATGTTTCCATGTATCGCACAAGATGAAACCAGAATTATGTCTGTGAATCTTTTGTTAGATAGTGAAGATACGCCGGTTATCTGGAGAGGACCGGTTATCGCGGGTGTGGTAACACAATTCTGGAACGAAGTACTTTGGGGCGATTTGGATTATCTCTTTATAGATATGCCACCTGGAACGGGAGACGTTCCACTTACCGTATTTCAATCATTGCCGGTAGATGGCGTAGTGATTGTAACGTCACCACAGGATTTGGTTTCTATGATAGTGAAGAAGGCATATCATATGGCAGAGGCAATGAATATCCCTGTGCTTGGAATTGTGGAAAATTATAGTTATTTAAAATGTCCGGATTGTGGAAAAAAAATAAACGTATTCGGTGAAAGTCACATTGATGAAATCGCAGCAGAACTTGGACTTCAGGTGCTTGGTAAGATGCCAATTGACCCGAAACTTGCGGAGATGGTAGAAGAAGAAAAGTTCTACCAAGTGACAAATGAATACTTGCAGAATGTAGCCTCCGTGCTAGAATAAAAATTATTTTAAAAAAGCACGAAAAATATCGAAAACAGGGCTTGATAAAAATATAACAATGTGTTATTATCGAAAAAGTGAGTTGTTATGCAATTCATTATTTACGCTTAAAGATTGTTAAAAAAAAAACAAACAATACAGGAGGAACGCTTATGAGCAGCAAAATTACCATTATTGGTGCAGGAAGTGTAGGTTCAACAATTGCTTATACTTTAGCAAACCAAGATATCGCATCAGAACTTGTACTGATTGATATCAACAAGAACAAAGTAGAAGGTGAAGTAATGGATATTATCCAAGGTACTTACTTCAGAAATCCAATTTCAATCGTGGCAG
This sequence comes from Faecalimonas sp., assembly GCA_045531155.1. Taxonomy (GTDB): domain Bacteria; phylum Bacillota; class Clostridia; order Lachnospirales; family Lachnospiraceae; genus Faecalimonas. The sequence continues at coordinate 27,273 of JAZSDK010000085.1, forward strand.
GTGACTACGAAGACGCAAAAGATTCTGATATCGTTATCATTACATCAGGAATTGCTCGTAAACCAGGCCAGACAAGACTTGAATTAGCACAAACAAACGTTAACATTTTAAAGAGCATTACTACAGAAATCGTAAAAGCAGCTCCAAATGCAAAATATATTATTGTAAGTAATCCAGTTGACGTTATGACATATGCATTCCATAAATTCTCAGGACTTCCTGAAAACCAAATCATCGGTTCGGGTACAATCCTTGATACAGCAAGACTTCGTTGTGGTCTTTCAGAGCACTTCAACGTAGCTCAGAAAAACGTACATGCTTACATCTATGGTGAACATGGTGATTCCTCATTTATTCCATGGAGCTGTGCAGAAATCGGTGCAGTATCTGTAGAAAAATATCCGGAAGTTATGAAAGCAAACGGAGTAGAAATCGAACCAGTTGACAAAGACGCTATGATTGAATACGTTCGTAAATCAGGTGGAAAGATTATTGCAAACAAGGGTGCAACATTCTATGCAGTATCTGCATCAGTTGTTCAATTATGTAACCTTCTTCTTGCAGCATCAGATTCTATGGCAACAGTTTCTACAATGATGCACGGTGAATACGGTGTTGATGATGTATGTATGAGTACATTGGCTCTTGTTGGACCAGATGGATACAAGGGTAAAGTTCTTGTAGAATTAACAGATGAAGAGGTTGAAAAAATGCAAGCAAGTGCTGAGGCTTTGAAATCTGTTATTTCACAAATTGAAATCTAATTAAATCTTATAAAAGAATGCAAAAAAAGAGGAGAGGGATTTAATATGAAGTACAGTTATTATCCAGGATGTACCCTCAAAAATAAGGCGAAGGATTTGGACGCATATGCCAGAGCTTCTGCAATTGCATTGGGATTCGAATTAGAAGAAATTGAAGAGTGGCAGTGCTGTGGTGGGGTATACCCACTCGGCACTGACGAAATTGCTTCCAAGCTTTCTTCTGTTCGTACACTGAATGCAGCAAAGGAAAAGGGTCAGGATTTAGTAACGCTTTGTTCAGCATGTCACCATGTTGTAAAACGCGTCAATGATGACATGAGAAATGTGGAAGATATCCGCACAAGAGCAAACAATTACATGCAACTTGAAGAACCATATGCTGGTGAAACAGAAGTATTACATTTCTTAGAAGTACTTCGTGACAGAGTTGGATTTGACAAGTT
>JAZSDK010000053.1:0-9198 GCA_045531155.1 Faecalimonas sp.
GGAACCGGTGTTGCAGTTGCCGGTGCATTTAGCCTGGTACGCTTCCGTTCTGTTCCTGGAACAGCGAAAGAAATCGGAACCTTGTTCCTTGCTATGGGCGCTGGGCTCATCGCCGGTATGGGATACCTTGGATTCGCAGTCCTATTTGCCTTAATCCTATGCGCAATCTTTGTTCTTTACAGCCAACTTGATTTCGGTGCAAAGAAAAAATCTGCCATGTACAAAACACTCAACATCACCATTCCAGAAGACCTGGATTATAGTGGCGTGTTTGATGAAATCTTTTCGCAATACACAAGTTCATATGAACTTACAAATGTGAAAACAACAAATATGGGAAGCTTGTTTCGCTTAACATATGATATTGTTTTAAAAGATGCTATGAAAGAAAAAGAGTTCATTGATAAACTCCGTTGTCGCAACGGCAACTTGGAAATCAATATCTCTAAACAATCGACAATAATAACAGAACTTTAGACAGATTGGAGGCATTACTTTATGAGAAACGAAGTTTCCTATAAAGCCAAAAAACTTCTCGCCCTGCTCTTAGCGAGCATGCTCATTCTTTCGGGATGCGGGAAAAATTCTTCTACAGAAGACAATGATTCTGGCAACAGTACGAATAATACAAACAACGATACAACAAATGATGAAGTTACATCTACAGTAATCAATGAGTCTGAAATGTTTACAGACCGTGATTTTGAAACAGCTTACGATGAAAGCAAATCTGTTGCCATCACCCTAAACGGTGATTCTATCTCCTGCAAATCCGACGCTGTAAATATAAAGGGAACCACCATTACACTGTCTGAAGAAGGGACTTATATCTTCTCGGGAACCTTGGATGACGGCATGATTGTTGTAAACGCAGATGACAAAGCTAAACTTCAAATCGTGCTCAATAATGCTTCTATCACAAGCAGTACCTCTGCTGCGCTTTATATCTTAGAAGCCGACAAGGTATTCGTTACTTTAGCAGACGGAACCTCGAATACGCTGACGAATGGCGGCACATTTACAGCTATCGACGATAACAATATCGATGGCGCTGTATTTTCAAAACAGGATTTGACCTTTAATGGTTCTGGTAACCTTACCGTTACTTCTCCTGCTGACCACGGAATTGTCTGCAAGGATGACCTTGTTTTCACAGGAGGAACCTATACTGTCAATTCTGCATCTCATGGACTTGATGCAAATGATAGCGTAAGAATCACGCAGGCTTCGATTACCGTTGTCTCTGGAAAAGATGGAATCCATGCAGAAAATTCAGATGATACAACACTTGGATTTATCTATATTAAGGACGGCTCCTTAGATATTTCTGCAGAAGGCGATGGTATCAGCTCTGGTAACTCGATGCAGATTAATGATGGTTCTTTCAGTATTGTTTCTGGTGGTGGAAGCGAAAATTCGACCAAACAGTCTTCTGACTCATGGGGTGACTTCATGGGTGGCCACGGCGGTGGCATGGGCGGTCCTGGTGGAAATATGGGTGGACGCCCTGGACGAAGCACAACGAATTCGTCTGGTTCAACCGACAACACTACTTCATCAAATTCATCTGGTACAGCAACGTCCTCAACCACAGAATCAGATGACAGCAGCACCAGCATTAAGGCGATAAAATCCACAGGTGATATGCTGATAAAAGGTGGAACATTTACGATTGATTCTGCTGATGACTCTGTTCACTCAAATGCTTCCATCACCGTAACTGGTGGTACTTTTACTATCGCTTCTGGTGATGATGCTTTTCACGCAGATGAGACACTTACAATCATAGAGGGAACCATTGATATTAGCGAAAGCTATGAAGGCTTGGAAGCTCTCGACGTTGTCGTGTCCGGTGGTAATATCAAACTGGTTGCAAGCGACGATGGATTGAATGCGGCTGGCGGAACAGACGAAAGCGGATACGGCGGCACTCGTGGAAATGACCAGTTTGGTGGCCGCGGTGGCATGGGTGGACCTGGTGGCATGGGCGGTCCTAGCGGTTCCGCATCTTCCAATGGCAGTATAAAAATCAGTGGTGGTAACTTATATGTCAATGCTTCTGGTGATGGAATGGATGCAAATGGAACCTTAGAAATTTCTGGTGGTTATACCGTTGTTGTTGGACCTACACAAGGTGACACAGCAACCTTAGACTATGACACAAGCGCAATCATTACTGGTGGTACTTTTATTGGAACTGGTGCGTCCGGTATGGCACAGACTTTCAGCGATTCTGAACAAGGTGTTTTTGCAGTCAGCGTTGGAAATCAAGCAGCCGGCACAAAGATTGAACTGAAAGACTCCAAAGGAAATGTCATCATTTCCTATGAACCAGAATTGCCTTTTGCCGTTGTTATCTTGAGTAGCCCTGATATTGAAAAAGGGGAAACCTACACTATTAATGTAGGAGCAACTTCTGGTGAATTTGAAGCGAGTTAAAATTAATACGCAAAAAGACCATATGAACTGAGATTATATTTCTCCGCCCATATGGTCTTTATTTTTCATCAAATCTTCTTTTTCTTTCCTCGTCATATGCTTTATCGCATATTCACGGCGCATCGCTTCTTCCTTCGTTTCAAACATCTCATGATAAATTAAGACTACTGGTCGCCTTGCCTTTGTATATTTCGCACCTTTTCCGTCATTATGGTCTTTTAAGCGCTTTTCTAAGTTGTTCGTCCAACCAGTGTAATAGGTGCCGTCTTTACACTCCAAAATATATGTGTAGTTCATCTTCGCACACCCTTACTACTTTATATTTTCCGGCCTGAAACTTACTGGTAATAGTTCTCCTAATGTATAAGTTTCAACACCTTCTTTTCTTAGTAGATGTATCTCAAACTCATCGTCACAAAATTCTCGCATCACTTGTCTGCACACACCACATGGTGGAAATAATCCGTCAATTACTCCGTCTTTTCCGCCACAGATTGCAATTGCTTTGAATTCTTTTTTTCCTTCACTTACTGCTTTGAAAAATGCCGTACGTTCTGCACAATTTGTCGCAGAAAAGCTTGCGTTTTCCACATTGCATCCCGTATATACACTGCCATCTTCACATAAAAGTGCAGCACCTACCTTGTATCCGGAATATGGACTGTAAGCCTGCTGCATTGCCTGTTTTGCCATTGTAGCCAATTGTTCTTTCGTCATAGCAAATCACCTCACTATTGATGTTTATATATCATAGCAAAAGCAGGTAACATTGTAAAGTTTATTCATTTTGAAAAAACCTATTGTATTTTTTATATTTTGGTATATACTATTATTAGAAGCTGTACTTCGTGTCGTCTCGGGCGTATAGATAGGGGCTTGTTCATCTATCACTGTTGCAAGGCTTCTATTTTTTTTGCTTATATACATGGTTTGTGGATATAAATCCAATGCGCCCTCCGTAATAACTCCGACAACTGTCACTCCATCCTTTACAAAATGAATCACCGGATGTCCCTTATATTGTCCCCCACTTTCAATACGCTCAGGTTCGCCAACAATTTCAGGAATTTTATAAAAATCTTCCACCGTCACAGCGCGTTGTCCCCTTAAATTTTCTCTGGATTCATCCCCATGATCTTTAAAAATCTTTTTAACATTATCAGAATATAATGCGCAATTAAAATCTTTAATATTATAATTTAACTTTTGTTTGACCATATCAACTATCTTCTCCGACACCACTCCAAAATATAATTTTTTTCCTGCATTTTCTCTCATCTTTGCTTTTTCAACAAACTCTCTTAATTGTTTCTGTTCTTGATATATCTCAATCTTTTTGCTATTTTTCCAATTATCTTTTTGTTTTTCTGTATAAGATTGTAAATACTTTTCTACTTCAATCCTCATATGTCCTCCTTTGTAGGTCTGCAAACGGCAAAAAAGTCCTGAAAACAGGACTTTCTTCAAACACGTTTCTATTTTTCTATATATAATTTAAATTTGGGAATTAACATGAAAAACTATATAAATATGAATGAAAGAATGACCCTTATTTGTTTCTTCATATTATCACAAATCATGAATTTTGTCTATATACTCCTCCAGACAAATATCTTCCTCATACATCTCCTTCGCCACATCCTCACCAACATACCGATAATGCCAAGGCTCGTAATTGATTCCCGTAATCTCTGTCTTATCTTCCGGATAACGCTGAATAAATCCATACTCATGAGCATGCTCTGCGAGCCATGCGTAGACCTCTGAGCCGGCACTATTGATACCGTCTGCATTAATATCAACAGCAATACCTAGTTGGTGCTCACTTGTCCCCGGAACAGCTACCCATTTTTCTGCAAACCACTTCGCCACAAATTTCACCAACACTTTTTCTTGATATTCTTCGACTTTTTCGTCCATCAGCTCTTGCTGGTCTTCCTGTGTCCGATATCCCTCCGCAACAACCATATACACACCATCTTCTTCCGCCGCGTCAAACATTTCCTGCAGAGCCGGATAGATTCTAGTATCTACTCGCTCACCATTATCAAGTCGAGTTAACTCCACCGCATAATTTTGTGGCACATGATATTCCTCATTTACCAAAATCAGATTCCAGCCATTTGTATCTGTCGCATACTCCGTTTTCTGCGAAAAAATAAATCCACAAATACATAACACTACAAATACCCCAAAAAGTATATTCACAAATTTTCTCATTCCTTAATCCTCCGTATACTAATAAGTATACCCAAATTTTCTTAAGGAAATTGTTGGCAAAACATGAAGTATTTCTTAATTAAATCTTAGACTTGTGGCAAACTATCCCACCATTTTTGTGACCTCACGAAAATGATTACCGTTCCCATTGAAAAACGGATGCTCATTACGAACATCCGTTACATTTTGTATCAAAATCTACTTAAAAAGATTTTTTGCTATCTTCATAAACACTAATTTGTTTCCAGAGATTTTCCTCAAGTTGCTTTGGAATCTTAACATCTTTTAACAGAGGATTCGAATTTACTTGATAAAGAATTGTTTCTAGTTCTCCTTCGAAAAGCTGTGTAATATACTTCTTCCATTCTTCATCTGAATCTGTGCTTGGTGGATAAATATACTCTGTATTCTTTTTTAACATTTTTCTCCTTTCCGAGACCTTTTATATTATTTTACGTTAAAACTTTTATTAGTTCCAGCCCTTATCAATGTCCCTAACAATTTTTAGTTAAATTTGCGTACAACAAAAAGACCACCTACTGCTGGTCTCGTGTTTCTATTAAGTTTGTTGATATTAAGCAGCTCTTATAATTTGCATTCGATTTCTTGGATGCTTGTTTCGCAGAATCTCCGCCTGCTTTTCAATTGCCACATGAACATATATCTGAGTAGTTTTTATTGAGCTATGACCAAGAATCTCTTTGACACAACTAATATCTACTCCCTCTTCAATCAAATATGTTGCAAACGAATGCCGGAACATATGAGGAGTAATATTTCTATCAATACCTGCCAGTTTCGAATACTTTTTCATCATCAATCGTATCGATTGCTCCGTATACCTGGCACCCCTTTTATTTACAAAAAAGTAACCACTTTTCTTAATAGCATCTTTATTTTCTTCATAATACTCCTGAAGTAGTTTGACTAACGAACTATCCCCAATTTGCACATATCTCTCTTTTCCGCCTTTTCCCATGATTCTTATTGAACCCGTAATTAAATCGACGCAATCAGCACCAATATTGGAAATCTCGTATACTCTGGCTCCGGTTCCAAAAAACACCTCTACCACTGCCATATCACGCAACCAATACTTTTTCTCCAAATGATTGCTCTTGGAACCATGAGAATACATATAGTTCAATAACTGCTCAATTTCATTTCTTGGAATAATGCGTGGAAGCACAATCGTTTCTTTAAATTTTACCTTAATCCTCCTAAAAGGACTCTCCTCTATAAATTCCTCCTCTTCCAGATAATTATAAAAAGCTTTGACACTGGCGATTTTTCTTTTCACTGTTTTTTGCTTATAAGTCTTGTGCAAATCCGTAATATAATTCTCAATTTCCTCCTTGCTCGGCTCTTTGCTTGATACTGCCTCGAAAAATTGTCGCAAATCAATCCGATATGCCTTTAATGTTTTTTGATCCAATGCTCGTCTGAACTCGCAATATTCTAAATATTGCCCTACTTTTTCTTTCATGTACATAACCTTACACCTCTGACCTTTTTTTCGTTAGTGTAACACACGCAAAGTACAGATGCATTCGAAAATGTATCAATAACTGATAATTGATAGTTATCCAATGTTGAATAAAAATAAAGGGGGAATTGTTTTGAAAAATACTCTTGTTTCCGTTATTATTCCTGTATATAACGGTGAAAAATACATTGCTCGCTGTATTAATTCAATTTTGAATCAGTCATATAAAAATTTAGAAATAATAATAGTAGATGATAATTCCAAAGATAAAAGTGCCGAAATAATATGTGAACACATGAAAAGAAGCAACAATATCAAATACATTAAAAACGAACATACAATAGGACCAGCAGAAACCAGAAACAAAGGACTAATGTCTGCAAATTCAAAATATGTTTTGTTTCTTGATTGTGATGATTGGCTTGACTTGAATTGCATAGAGAAAGCTATAGATAAATTTAATTCTGATGCTGATATAGACATTGTATTATGGGAGATAAAAACAGCTTTTAATTATAGTAGAATTTGTTCAAGATATGAATACCTGTACAACAATATTCTAGATAGCGAGATGGCTTTAAATTTATTGTCTCATACTTATGAAAATGAATTTTTTTTAAGTCCATTATTGGGATGTAAATTATTCAAAAAAAGCCTTCTTGTTAATCACAACATTGTCTTTCCTGATACCATATATGAAGACGACATGTTCACTTTTTTGGCATTTTTATACGCTAAAAAAATTGCGTTGACTACGGGAAGTTGCTTATATTACTACCAACATTCAGAATCTCTCACGCACCATTTTACAGATAAGAATATTACAGATTTCTTCAAGACCTTTAAATCTCTTTATACATACATAAACAAGGAGCAAAAAGACGCTTACTATAAATATTTAAATAAAAGTTTAATATCTATGCTCGACAGTCTGCATAATAATGTCCAAAACTCGAGCGAACAAAGCAGATATAAATCGATGATATTCTCTTACTTTTACAAGAACATAAATGTAGAAGAGTATTATACATACTCGTTCTCATTAACAATATAGATTGCGTAAACGCAATCTATATTGTATTATTTTGAACTAATAATTCAAAATATTTATTATCAAATTCCTGCAAAGCTTTTTGAGGATCAATTTTTATCAAAGCATTTCGAAAATGTTTTAAGATAAAATAATCTTGATTTTTTATCACAGTCGTTGCGTTTGTTTTCAGCCAATCTTGAATAGCATCCAAAGATTTTTTACTATGTATTTTTCCTAGTGCTTCCACGATACTAGAAATTGTGTATTTATTTTGTTCTCGTTTAAGTTGAGTTATCAAGTTGTCTTCCGCAATATAAAGCATCTTTTCCCCTGCTATATCGGCCATATGTTCACGAACATATTTGTTATCTGAAATAAGTGCATTAACAATATACTCATCAACCTTCTCCAAATCAGTTTTTAACAAAAAAGCCTCCAGTTTATATCTGTTCAAGTCCACTTTTGTAGATTTAGAACGCTGAAAATATTCTATAATCCATTTGAGACTTATCTCATTTAATTTGGAATTCTCTGCCAGTTTTATTGCTAGATTTGTTTGGTATGGCAAAAGAGCATTATCATGTAAACTACCGTATTCTTTGTGATTTAAAAATTCATCGATGAATTTTTGGATTTCATCACACCTGCAACAGGACAATAGAAGTTCAAAAAAAAGTTTAAACAGGGTTGATATGTAATCCTCAGAGTCTATTTTGTTCATTTCTTTTCTTAGACTTTGATCATATTCCCATATTGCGTTAACTACTTCGGAGGACGGCGAGATTGCCAATGTAGTGTCTTCTAACAAAGAGGTATATACTAATATTTGTTCCTCTGAAAAAAGTTTTGAAAAATAATTAACAAAATCATCAATATCATCAGGTTTAAGAAACTGTTTTGCTGACAACGCTCTTTTAAATGAATTTTTAAACTGATTTGCTTTCAGTCTCTTTAACAATTCAAAGGCAAGCGCCTTTAAATTGTTTTTGTCATATGGAATATATTGAAGATGTTGTATGTCAAAGGGTGTGTTTTTTGATTGTTCCTTGATTATAAACACGTTTTCAAAATCTTTGATAGTATGAGTAATTCCTAGTTCATAAAAGACATTAGCATTAGTTTCCGAAATATCAACAATTATATATTGTGATGTTGCGATACCATTTAATATTAAGTTAATAATTGGAACAGATGCGGATAAGTTATTATCTACGCGTACACATTTGTAACCTGAGTTTTCCATGTACAATACAAGAGTATCATACAGATTTGTGTATTCCGCCGAAAAAGGCATAGCAAAAAAGCATTGATTTTCACTCACTGATATTTTCATCTTATTGATTTGTTTTGGATAAAAAATATTTTTCATAGGCACCTCGTTAAATAATCATTTGTGTTTGATATTGGATAACTATCAATTATCCTTTATATATTTCATTAAAAAATGCAAGAAAATAAAACGTGTCCTCCACGTCATCTCCTTGCACTGATTCCTCGACCACATTCTAGCACAAATAAATAGGTTTCACAATATATCTTTTAAAATTCTTCTAACGAATATTTTTTTATGTTTAAAACCCCTACTTTTTCCTGTTCCTTCAAATAAAATGCAAAAATCTCAATCATTTCTCTCGGATACGGCGTCTTATCGTCCCAAAACTTTCCGCCTCCCATCTCCGCCAACAAACTCGTTCCACCATTCTTCACAAATACATCCCGTACTTTACGGATATTCTTCTCTACAGTACGCACATCCTTCTTGTATTCCAACGCAATTGGAAGATACAGTTCCTTATACATATGTTGTAGGCGCTCTGGATTTTCCAACACCATGTAAACAGAACGAACAAAATATTCATACCCCTGATAGTGTCGAAACACTCCCTTGGAATAAAGCAGTTCCTGTAGTTTTTGGTCCATAAACGGTTTCCTCCTTTGTGATATATCAATCAACAAAGATAAAGCAGACTGGAAGCTTTTCCCATACTTTCGACCTTCATCTACCTTTTCCGACTAAAAT
>JAZSDK010000007.1:0-13707 GCA_045531155.1 Faecalimonas sp.
AGGAGGTAACAAAATGTTAGTTTTAGTATACAGAAAATGCAGCACATGCATAAAAGCTCTAAAATGGTTAGAGGAAAACAATATTGAATTTGTAGAACGCCCAATTAAAGAGCAAAATCCTACCTACGAAGAGTTAAAGGCGTGGTATCAGATGAGTGGGATGCCTCTGAAGAAGTTTTTCAATACAAGTGGACTTTTATATAAAGACATGGGGCTGAAAGACAAATTGCCACAGATGTCGGAAGAGGAGCAACTGCAACTTCTTGCCACAAATGGAATGCTTGTGAAACGTCCAGTGGTGGTAGGGGAAGATTGCGTGCTCATCGGTTTTAAGGAGAAAGAATGGGCAGAGAAGTTATTAAACTAATCCGCAGCAATCGTAGAACCATTTCTTTGGAAATTACCCCAGCAGGTGATGTTCTGGTGCGTGCGCCAGGGCACATGTCGGAGTCGGATATACGTGCGTTTGTAGAGTCAAAGTCTTCTTGGCTGTCAAAGCATTTGCAAAAGCGGGAAGAAGACCGGGATTCGTTGCAGGCGGAAGGCTGATGCTTCGGATGCATGGAGAATAAGTTCTTCGCATATCATCTGCATGAGACAACATTGAAAGATTCTATAGAAAGATTTGCAACTTCAGTTTAGATAATGTGGTAGCACGACAAGATGTTTGAGTTTGCGAGTTTCTTGGCGTGCTACCATAATAACATCTCTGAACGGCAGTTGCTTAGTCTTTCTAGAATGTTTCACCTGGTTATCGAAGGCAGATTATATTCGAAGAACAATATAGGACAACATCAAACAAAAGAGGCCGTCGCACTAGCGACTGCCTCTTACTTATTTACCTATTCTTCATCCTCATCCTCGTCATCATCTTCTTCATAGAAGTCTTCCGGAATATAGATGTGAACCTTTTCTACACGGTTCTTGTCCAAAGAGTCTACGACCAAGCGTAGACCGCTTTCTGTTACAATCTCATCACCAACCTCAGGGTGACGGTCTAAATGCTCGATAATGAATCCACCGAGAGAATCATATTCTTCAGACTCTAATTTGAGTTCCAGACGGTCATCCAAGTCGTCAAGACTGATGGAACCTTCCAAAATATATTCGAAATCATTAACGCGAGTCAGAAGCTCGTCCTCTTCGTATTCGTCGTATTCGTCATGGATTTCACCGACAATCTCTTCGAGAATATCCTCCAAAGTGATTAGTCCGGCAGTTTCGCCGTACTCGTCAAGAACGATGGCGATATTATAGGATGCTTCACGCATTTCCACAAGAAGCTCGGAAATGTTCTTGTGCTCATAAGTGAAATATGCATCACGCAGGAACTCACGAATCTGGAATTCCGCTGTATTATCATATAAAAGCAGATCCTTCATATTGATTGTACCGATCACATTATCCGTCGTCTCCTCATAAACCGGAAGACGTGTGAATTTGTGTTCGCGGAAAAGTTCAATCAATTCTTTATAGGTGCTGTCTACATCAGCAAAAATCACATTGACACGAGGAACCATAACATCTTTGGCTTTTGCATCGCCAAGGTCAAACACGTTTTTAATCATTTCGCGTTCTTCTTCCTCAAGAACACCGCTTTCGTGGCTTACGTCCACAATCGTACGAAGCTCTTCTTCGGTGATGGCCTCTGGTTTTGCATTTGGGTCCACACGGAGAATGAAGAAAATAACGCGGGCAAGCATGTTAATTACAATACTAATTGGTGTCAAAATTGTCATAATAAAATGGATTGGATAAGCATATACTAAAGAAAGCTTATCAGAATTTATTGTGGCAACTGTCTTTGGTGTGATTTCACCAAAAATCAAAATAAGTACTGTTAGAATACCGGTTGCAATAGCTACAGCATAACTGGCAATAGGTCCGGCAACATTACTTGTCAAATCATATGCAAGTGTTGTTGTCAAAGATGATGCGGAAAGATTTACGATGTTGTTACCGATTAAGATCGCACTCAAAAGTTTTCCTGAGTCATCGGTAATCTTTAACACCATCTTGGCGCGTTTATCACCTTCGTCTGCTAACGAACGCATTCGAATTCTGTTTACGGTTGTCAAAGCTGTTTCTGCAGATGAGAAAAATGCAGATAATCCCAGTAGTATCAATAATACTACAATCTGTATGGCGGCACTAGGGTCCACTGATACATCACTCCTTCTTAAAATAAAATATTTGTATACACATATACCAGAATACTATAACCCATTTTATGTAAATTTGCAAGAGCCCGTTGAATTTAACCAAACTTTGTTGTATGATGAATTTTGGAACTCTATTAAATAAGAAGATTTTGAGTTTGGAGTGTATCAATGAAATTGGATTTTTACAATCAACTGATTAATTGTATAGATAAAGAGCGTGTGCTGGTGGATGAACCGATGAAACAGCATACCACATTTCGTGTGGGCGGTAATGCAGATTATTTCGTAATGCCACAGAATGCGAAAGAAGTGAAAAATATTGTTGCCCTTTGTAAAAAAGCGGATATGCCATACTATATTTTAGGAAATGGCAGCAATCTTTTGGTTGGCGACAAGGGCTATCGCGGGGTGATTATTCAGATTTATAGGGAAATGAATCACATCCGGATAGATGGTGATAAAGTGATAGCTCAGGCCGGTGCATTGTTATCTCGCGTGGGAACTGCCACCCTGGAGGCAGAGCTTACGGGATTTGAATTTGCCGCAGGGATTCCGGGAACGGTAGGCGGAGCAGTGGTTATGAACGCAGGTGCCTACGGCGGAGAGATGAAGGACATCATTGCCAGTGCAACCGTGCTAACTCAGGATGGGGATATCATAACTATTAATAAGGAAGATTTAGAACTTGGATATCGCACCAGCGTGATTGCAAAGAAAGGATATGTGGTGCTTGAGGCTGAGTACCAGTTGCAGAAAGGTGATAAGGAAGCCATTCGCGCAAGAATGGATGAACTTAAATGTCAGCGTGTGACGAAGCAACCGTTGGAATACCCAAGCGCAGGCAGTACGTTTAAGAGACCGGAAGGTTATTTTGCAGGAAAATTAATTCAGGATGCGGGACTTCGCGGATTCCAGGTGGGAGGCGCGCAGGTGTCTGAGAAGCATTGTGGATTTGTCATTAATAAAGACCAGGCAACAGCAGCAGATATCCGAGAACTGATGCGACAGGTATCAGATAAGGTTATGCAGGAGTTTGGTGTGAAATTGGAACCGGAAGTGAAGACTTTGGGAGAATTTTAAAATATGAAACAGGAATTAACATTTTCCGGAAAAGTAAAGGAAGAGCTGTCCAGACAATGGAATGAGCAAAAGCACTGTCAGATAGCAGAAATTGCTGCGATTATCAGCATGTGTGGCAAGGTTACGATTGACAGTCGAGACCGCTATGCTGTAAAAGTTCGCACGGAAAATATTTCCGTAGCAAGAAAATGCTTTACATTATTGAAAAAAACATTTAATATAGAGGCTGAGTCTCTTGTTACTATTAATAAGAGTAAGGGAAATACTACTTATACAGTGGTTGTGAAGCAACATGAGGATGCCATGAAGCTGTTACAGGCAGCACGATTGGTAGACGGTGACGGCGAGATTTCGGAAGAATTTTCTACCAGCCGTAACCTGATTGTTCACAAGAGCTGCTGTAAGAGAGCATTTCTTCGAGGTGCATTTCTCGCGTCAGGTTCCATGAGTCATCCGGAGAAGTCATACCACATTGAGATGGTGTGTGCATCCAAGGTGAAGGCGGAGCAGATTCAGAAGCTGATTAATAGCTTCGGTTTGGACGCAAAGGTAATCTTACGTAAGAACTCGTATGTGGTCTATCTGAAAGAGGGTTCGCAGATTGTGGACTTGCTTAACATCATGGAAGCGCCGATTGCTTTGATGGAGATGGAAAATGTACGAATTTTAAAGGAAATGAGAAATTCGGTAAACAGAAAAGTGAACTGTGAAACCGCAAATATAAATAAAACAGTTTCAGCGGCTGCAAAGCAGGCAGAGGACATTCGACTGATTCAGAAGGAAATGGGCCTCAACAAACTGCCGGAGGGCCTGCAGGAGATTGCGGAATTAAGATTGACATACCCGGATGCATCCTTAAAGGAACTGGGGGAGATGCTGACGGAGCCACTTGGAAAGTCAGGTGTCAATCATCGATTAAGGAAACTTAGTGAATTGGCAGAAGATATAAGAAATAAGTAAGGAGGTAGTAAAAATGGTAAAGAAGAATGTAACTGTGAAACGCGAATCAGGGTTAGAAGCGCGCCCAATTGCAATGTTAGTGCAGAAAGCTAGCCAATTTTCAAGTCAAGTACATATTGAAGTTGGAACCAAAAGCATCAATGCCAAAAGTATTATGGGTATGATGTCTTTGAGTGTTAGCAATGGTGACGAAGTAGTTGTTGTGACAGAAGGAGTAGATGAAGTTGCAGCTGCTGACGAGATCGAAACATACTTAATGGCACAATAATATAGACCGGAGGTAAAAGAGCATATTGCAAGATATGCTCTTTTCGTTTATTATTCAATAAGAGGATTTTCTGAAAGGAGGAATCTACATGAAGAAAATGTTATTTGTATATAATCCGAATGCAGGAAAAGGTCTTTTGAAAGCGAAGCTGTCAGATGTATTAGACCTTTTTGTAAAAGCCGGATATGAGCTGAATGTTTATCCGACTCAGAGCTACAAGGATGCATATTACA
The DNA here is from genome assembly GCA_045531155.1 of Faecalimonas sp. Classification (GTDB taxonomy): domain Bacteria; phylum Bacillota; class Clostridia; order Lachnospirales; family Lachnospiraceae; genus Faecalimonas. The sequence goes on from JAZSDK010000007.1 coordinate 4,704, forward strand.
AGATTGTTGATATGGATAATGATTTTGATATGGTTGTATGTAGTGGTGGTGACGGCACCTTAGATGAAGTGGTTACCGGTATGATGAAGCGAGACAAGAAGCACAGGATTCCAATTGGTTATATTCCAACTGGAACAACCAATGATTTCGCAAGCAGCCTGCACATTTCGCGAGATATTATGACAGCAGCAGATACCACGGTTCGTGGGGAAGCATTTGCCTGTGATATCGGAAAGTTTAATAATGATATTTTTGTTTATGTTGCGGCCTTTGGCCTTTTTACCGATGTTCCTTACCAGACGGACCAGAAATTAAAAAGTGCGCTGGGACATGCTGCCTATGTCTTAGAAGGCGTGAAGCGTTTGACCAGCATTCCTTCTTACCGTATCAAAGTAACAAATGGCGACCAGGTGATAGAGGACGAGTTCATGATTGGCATGATAACGAATTCCAAATCCGTGGCCGGTTTCCGCAATATTACAGGGAAAGAAGTGAGATTTGATGATGGTGAATTCGAAGTTACTTTGATTAGAAAACCAAAAAACTTAGTTGAGTTAAATGAGATTATCACTTCCTTATTAGTGGAAACCTTTGATACGAAGCATATGTATACTTTTAAGAGTGGGGAACTTCTTTTAGAATCAGATGAAGAAATTCCTTGGACACTGGATGGTGAATTTGGTGGACAACATAGCAGGGTGCATATCGAAAATAAGAAAAGAGCTCTGGAGATTATGGTACAAAAGAGAGAGAAAGAGGACTAGTTAAATGGAAAAAAGAGAAAAGTTTTCATCGAGGTTAGGATTTATTTTGATTTCCGCGGGATGCGCAATTGGACTTGGAAATGTTTGGAGATTTCCGTATATCACAGGACAATATGGCGGAGGACTATTTGTATTAATCTACTTGTTCTTCCTGATTGCAATGGGATTACCGGTAGTAGTAATGGAGTTTGCTATGGGGCGTGCTAGCCAAAAAAGTATTGGGAAATCCTATGATGCATTGGAGCCTAAAGGTACAAAATGGCATTGGCATAAATATTTCGCAATTGCAGGTAACTATTTGTTGATGATGTTTTACACAACAGTGGCAGGATGGATGCTGGCATATTTCTATAAAATGATAAAAGGTGATTTTGTAGGTGCAAGTGCAACTCGAATCGGAGAAGTCTTTGGTGAATTAACCACGAACCGTAATGAGATGATAATCTGGATGTTGCTTGTATCAGTGCTTGGATTGATTATCTGTTCCTTTGGGTTGGAAAAGGGTGTTGAGAAGATTACAAAACCAATGATGCTGTGCTTGCTTGGCATCATGCTGGTTCTTGTGATTCGTGCATTGACCCTTCCAAATGCAATGGAGGGATTAGAGTTTTATTTGAAACCGGATATCTCCAAGATTCAGGAAGCGGGAATTGGAGAAGTGATTTTTGCGGCTATGGGACAAGCCTTCTTTACCCTTAGTATAGGAATTGGTTCGCTTTCCATCTTCGGAAGCTATATCGGAAAAGAACGCTCTCTTATGGGAGAGGCAATTAGTGTAATGGCGTTGGATACAGCAGTTGCAATTATGTCCGGGTTGGTTATTTTTCCGGCGTGCTTTGCATTTGGGATTAATCCGGGAGAAGGCCCGGGACTTGTGTTTGTGACCTTGCCAAACGTGTTTAATGAGATGGCAGGAAGCCGTTTGTGGGGAAGTCTATTTTTCCTATTTATGACATTTGCGGCTCTGTCTACAGTAATTGCTGTGTTCCAAAATATTATTGCCTGTACCAGAGAGATTTTCGGCTGGTCACAGATTAAAGCAACTGTGATTAACGGAATATTACTGATTACTTTGGCGCTTCCATGTATTTGGGGTATGACAGACTGGGCTGATTTCCAAATTGCAGGAAAGAGCATTATGGATTTGGAGGACTTTGCAGTCAGCAACAATCTGCTCCCGTTAGGTTCCGTAGTGTATCTGCTGTTCTGTACAACCAGATATGGCTGGGGATGGGATAAATTTGCGAAAGAAGCGAATACCGGAATCGGTATGAAGTTCCCAACTTCGAAGGCATATAGATTCTATCTTACATTTATTTTGCCGATTGTGATTCTATATATCACGATTCAGGCATACATAACGATGTTTTAAAAAAAACACTTGTATATTGTGGAAAAATGTTCTACAATGTACAAGTGTAGGGCCCGTTGGTCAAGCGGTCAAGACGCTAGCCTCTCACGCTGGAATCAGGGGTTCGATTCCCCTACGGGTCATTTGGAACGGAAAGGCACCGTTCTTAATGCGAAATATTACTTACTATGGAGGGTATTATTATGTTAGTATCAGCAAAAGAAATGCTTCAAAAAGCAAAAGCAGGACATTATGCAGTTGGTCAATTCAATATCAACAACTTAGAATGGACAAAAGCAATCTTACTTACTGCTCAAGAAAACAACTCACCAGTTATCCTTGGTGTTTCTGAAGGTGCAGGAAAATATATGGCTGGTTATAAAACAGTTGTAGGTATGGTGAAAGGAATGTTAGAAGAACTTAACATCACAGTTCCTGTAGCAATTCACTTAGACCACGGTAGCTACGAAGGATGTATGAAATGTATCGAAGCAGGATTCTCTTCAATCATGTTCGATGGTTCACACTATCCAATCGAAGAAAACGTTGCAAAAACAAAAGAATTAGTTGCAATTTGTGCAGAAAAAGGAATGTCTTTGGAAGCAGAAGTTGGTTCAATCGGTGGAGAAGAAGACGGTGTAGTTGGTAGAGGTGAATGTGCAGATCCTAACGAATGTAAAGCAATCGCTGATTTAGGCGTTGACATGTTAGCAGCAGGTATCGGTAACATCCACGGAAAATATCCAGCAAACTGGGAAGGATTAAGCTTCGAAACATTAGATGCTATCCAACAATTAACAGGAGATATGCCATTAGTTCTTCACGGTGGTACAGGTATTCCTGAAGATATGATTAAGAAAGCAATCGACTTAGGTGTTGCTAAGATTAACGTTAACACAGAATGTCAATTAGCATTTGCAGCTGCAACACGTGAATACGTAGAAGCTGGAAAAGATTTACAAGGTAAAGGATTTGACCCACGTAAATTATTAGCTCCAGGATTTGAAGCAATCAAAGCAACTGTAAAAGAAAAAATGGAATTATTTGGTTCTGTTAACAAAGCATAAGCAACAGAGTAGGTGAATCCGGTGGTGGAATTTTATTCCGCCACCTTTTTTTGTTGCAATTTGAGTCGAATTAGAGTATTTTATAAGGGTACAATGTGTAGCAATACGGAAGGATGAAAATATGAGCGAATTTATGAACGTAGCAGAGATATTTGGTGAAAACGTATTTAATGATGCAGTGATGCAGGAACGTTTGCCGGAGGATGTATATAAAGAATTAAAACGTACCATTCAGGAAGGAAAGGAACTTCAACGTTCTACCGCTGATGTGGTGGCTCAGAAAATGAAAGAGTGGGCAATTGAAAAGGGTGCAACCCATTATTCGCACTGGTTCCAGCCACTTACGGGTGCAACTGCAGAAAAACACGATGCATTTATTTCGACTCCAACTGCAGAGGGAAAGGTTCTGATGGAATTTTCCGGTAAAGCCTTAATTAAGGGTGAGTCTGATGCGTCCTCATTTCCTTCAGGTGGACTTCGTGCCACATTTGAAGCTAGAGGATATACCGCTTGGGACCCGACTTCGCCGGCATTTATTAAAAAAGATGCCACAGGTACAGGAGCAATTTTATATATACCAACAGCCTTTTGTTCTTATACAGGAGAGGCCTTAGACCAGAAGACACCACTTCTGCGTTCTATGGAAGCCATTGACAAACAGGCTATGCGTTTGATACGTTTGTTTGGAAATACAACCTCTCAGAAGGTGACACCGTCTGTGGGGGCTGAACAGGAATACTTCCTAGTAGATAGAGATAAATATTTGAAGAGAAAAGACCTTGTGTTCACAGGGCGTACATTGTTTGGTGCCATGCCGCCAAAGGGTCAGGAATTGGATGACCACTACTTTGGTGCAATTCGTGAACGTATCGCGCTCTTTATGAAGGATGTGAATGAGGAGCTTTGGAAACTGGGCGTTTCTGCAAAGACACAGCACAATGAAGCGGCACCGGCACAGCATGAGCTTGCGCCTATCTATGCGCAGTGTAATGTGGCTGTTGACCACAACCAGTTAATTATGGAAACCTTGAAACAAGTTGCATATCGTCACAATCTGCAATGCGTATTGCATGAGAAACCGTTTGCAGGTGTGAATGGTTCCGGTAAGCACAACAACTGGTCCCTTTGTACAGATGATGGAATTAATCTTTTGGACCCAGGTAAGACACCTCACCAAAACATTCAGTTCTTGCTGGTATTAACATGTGTATTAAAGGCAGTTGACAGACATGCAGAATTATTGCGTGAATCGGCAGCAGATGTGGGAAATGACCACAGATTGGGTGCAAATGAAGCGCCACCGGCGATTATTTCTGTATATCTTGGTGCACAACTAGAGGACGTGCTGACACAGTTAATTAACACTGGTTCTGCTACCAGCAGTATCAAGCGTGAGAAATTAGATACAGGTGTGCGTGCGCTTCCGGATTTTGCGAAGGATGCCACAGACCGTAACAGAACAGCACCGCTTGCCTTTACTGGTAATAAGTTTGAGTTTCGTATGGTGGGCTCCAGAGACTCTGTTGCAGCTTCAACGATTGTTCTTAATACCATCGTTGCAGAAGCATTTAGCGAGGCGTGTGACGCATTAGAGTCAGCAGAGAACTTCGATTTGGCAGTTCATGATTTGATTAAGAAATATGCGGCTGAGCATGAGAGAATCGTATTCAGCGGTAACGGATATTCTCAGGAATGGGTTGAGGAAGCGGCAAGACGCGGACTTCCAAATATCAAGACAATGGTGGAAGCAATTCCGCATTTGGTGACAGACAAATCCGTAAACTTATTTGAAAAATTTGGTGTATTTACAAGAGCAGAGTTGGAATCTCGTGCAGAGATTAATTATGAAACCTATGCAAAGGCGATTAACATCGAAGCAAGAGCCATGATTGACATTGCAAGCAAGCATATCATTCCGGCTGTTATCAAGTATATCACCTCCCTTGCAACTTCCATCAATCAGGTGAAAGAAGCATGTGGTGATATCTGCGTTGAGGTTCAGACAGAATTGCTTTCTGAGTCATCCAGATTGCTTTCTGATACAAGGGATGCTTTAAAACTTTTGAGTGAGAAGGTGGACAAGGTGGCTGAGATGCCACACGGCAGAGAAAAGGCAGAGTTCTTCCTATATGAAGTGGTTCCGGTTATGGACTCTTTAAGAACTCCAGTTGATAAATTGGAAATGATAGTAAATAAAGAAATGTGGCCGATGCCATCGTATGGAGATTTATTATTTGAAGTATAATATATGTACCCTCTTTACTGGATTAACCAGTAAGGAGGGTATTTTACTTTCTATACGTCTCTAAACGGTAAAAAGACCGATGGGGGAGCCATCAGTCTTTTTGAGGGGAGTATAAATAATTAATAAGGGGTTGTAGAAATCGCTTTCTACAAAGGTCAGTATAATATAATTGGAAAAAAAATGCAAGTTAAAAATTAAAAAAACTTAAAATGCATAAAAAAAGAGAGTTGAGACACAATAAAAGTGTACCAAATAAATCTTAGGAGGATATAAAAATGGACAAAAACAATAATAAAAACTATTCACAAAACAATTCACAAAACAACTCAAGCAAAAATGCTAACAACAACAACTCACAGAACAATGCAAGCAGAAATGCAAACAACAACTCACAAAACAACTCAAACAACAATAACAACAACTCATACAACAACAGCTCAAGTAACAACAACTCAAGAAACAACTACTAATTCTATGAGAGGCCGCAAATGCGGTCTCTTTTGCTTTGCAACCGCACCTGCACAGCACGCCTACGGTGCCGCGCAAGAGTTTGCAAGCAAACTCTTATTGACAGGAACTTGCTCACCACTTAATATAAAGAAGAGAATGCAGGAGGATAATGATGAAAAGAATAGAACTGATTGCTCCATGCCATTTTGGTTTGGAGGCTGTGTTAAAAAGAGAAATTATAGATTTAGGATATGACGTTTCATCTGTGGAAGATGGAAGAGTGTCTTTTTGGGGAGACGCAGAAGCTATCTGTAGAGCAAATGTATTTTTGCGTACAGCAGAACGTGTTTTATTAAAGGTAGGAAGCTTCAAAGCGCTTACATATGATGAATTATTTGAAAATACAAAGGCTTTACCTTGGGAAGAATATATTCCAAAGGACGGGAAGTTCTGGGTAGCAAAAGCAGCATCCGTTAAGAGTAAATTATTCAGCCCTTCTGATATTCAGTCCATTATGAAAAAAGCGATGGTAAATCGGATGAAGGAGCATTATGATGTGGAATGGTTTGAGGAAACAGGTGCATCCTATCCGGTTCGTGTATTTTTAATGAAAGATATCGTAACCATTGGGATTGATACCTCCGGAGTTTCCCTCCATAAGAGAGGATACCGCCAGTTGTCCAGCAAGGCGCCAATTACGGAAACCTTAGCAGCAGCATTAATTATGTTGACTCCTTGGAAAAAGGATCGTATTTTGGTAGATCCATTTTGTGGAAGCGGTACATTTCCGATTGAGGCAGCCATGATAGCGGCAAATATTGCACCAGGTATGAATCGGTCCTTTTTGGCAGAAGAGTGGACGAATTTGATTCCGAAAAAACTTTGGTATGATACCATTGATGAAGCCAATGAAATGGTAAGAGATGATATTGAAGTAGACATTCAGGGATATGACATTGATGGGGATGTGATTCGGGCGGCACGACAAAATGCAAAAGATGCGGGAGTTGACCACCTGATTCATTTTCAGGAGCGTGATGTGAAGGATTTGCGCCATCCAAAGAAATACGGTTTTATTATTACAAATCCGCCATATGGCGAGCGTATTGAGGAAAAGAAAAATCTTCCGTCACTCTATAAGACATTTGGCGAAAGCTTTAAAAAATTGGATAGCTGGTCGGCGTTTATGATTACCAGCTTTGAAGATACAGAACGATATTTTGGCAGAAAGGCGGACAAAAATCGAAAGATTTATAACGGGATGTTGAAAACTTATTTTTATCAGTTTAACGGACCGAAGCCGCCTAAGGGACCTGCCACTCCACAAGGGATGCTTCGCTATGGCAGCTCCCACGTATGCATGGCAACCGAAAAAATAAACAAAAAAGAGGAAGCGTAATGGAACAGAAGATTATATTTGCAACAGGAAATGAAAATAAAATGAAAGAAATCCGTATGATTTTGGCAGATTTGGGCATGCCTATCTTATCAATGAAAGAAGCAGGCATTGAAGTTGATGTGGTGGAAGATGGCACTACATTTGAGGAAAATGCCTTGATTAAGGCAACAGAGATTGCGAAGCTTACGGAAAATTGTATTGTTCTCGCAGACGATTCTGGTTTGGAAATTGATTACTTAAATAAAGAGCCGGGCATTTATTCTGCAAGATATGCGGGCGTGGATACCTCATATGATATCAAAAATAATCTTCTTTTAGAGAGATTACAGGGTGTTCCGGATGAAAAGCGTACTGCACGTTTCGTTTGTGCGGTTGCGGCTGCATTTCCAGATGGAAGCACAGAAGTGGTAAGAGGCACTATCGAAGGCATCATTGGTCATGAAATTGCTGGGGAAAATGGTTTTGGTTATGACCCGATTTTCTATCTTCCAGAATATGGCTGCACAACGGCAGAGCTATCGCCGGAAAAGAAAAACGAGTTGAGTCATCGAGGAAATGCGCTTCGAGCAATGCGTGAGATTATGGAGAAAAAGGCATGAAAATATTGATTGTCAGTGATACACATGGGCGTCATGGAAATCTGGATGAGGTTTTGGAGCGCGAAGGAAAAATTGACATGTTACTTCACTTAGGCGACGTGGAGGACGATGAACATTATATCGAAGCAATCGCAGAGTATCCTGTGCACATGCTTTCAGGGAACAATGATTTCTATTCCTATTTGCCACGCGAAAAAGAGATTCAGATTGGCAAGTACAGGGTGTTTATGACACATGGACATGGGTATTATGTGTCTGTAAATACAAAGAGGCTTAGGGAAGCGGCGAGCGCACGTGGTGTGGACATTGTCATGTTTGGACATACCCACAAGCCATACATAGATGTAGAAGGTGATTTGAAGGTGATTAATCCGGGAAGTCTTTCCTATCCGAGGCAGGAAGGTCGCCAAGCATCCTATGTAATTATGGAGATAAATGCCAATGGAAAAGCAAGTTTCGAACTAAAATTTGTATAAAATAGAAAATGTAAAAAAAAATAAAAAAGTTGTTGACATTTCTTGGGGCGCACTATATAATAACTATTGCGTCACGGGGCGGACGTCGAAAAATGAACATTGCGGGGTGTGGCTCAGCTTGGCTAGAGCGCCTGGTTTGGGACCAGGAGGTCGCAGGTACGAATCCTGTCACCCCGATTACGCGGGTGTAGTTCAATGGTAGAACACCAGCCTTCCAAGCTGGATACGTGGGTTCGATTCCCATCACCCGCTTTTTAAGACAAAAGTCTTAAATGAGTCCGTAGCTCAGCTGGATAGAGCAACGGCCTTCTAAGCCGTAGGTCGAGGGTTCGAATCCCCCCGGGCTCGTTTCAGTTTTAAACTGAAGATACATTCAATGGAATATGGTGGGTATGGTGCAGTTGGTTAGCGCGCCAGATTGTGGTTCTGGATGTCGTGGGTTCGAGTCCCACTACCCACCCTAGATTTATAAAAGAGATTTTATAAATCTTTTTTAAAATTATTGGGCTATCGCCAAGCGGTAAGGCACAGGACTTTGACTCCTGCAGTCGCTGGTTCGAATCCAGCTAGCCCAGTATGGAGCATTAGCTCAGTCGGTAGAGCACTTGACTTTTAATCAAGTTGTCCGGGGTTCGAATCCCCGATGCTTCATT
>JAZSDK010000107.1:0-16609 GCA_045531155.1 Faecalimonas sp.
CTCTTCTTCGTCCATTACCTGCTCTTCCATGGTTAATACTTCCGGACAGCGTGATAATGTAGATACGCGTACATCATAATCCAACTCAAATTCCTCTTGCATTTGTTTGAAATATGTAAGATATTCCTGTGCAAGTGTCGGGTTGTATTTCAGAGAAACTTGATTTTCCGACATGTCTTCATAAGTAATAAAAATGTCTACTTTTCCTCTCTGTGCGTACTGCTTTAATAAGTTACGAATGGATGACTCAAAGAAATTCAGCTTCTTTGGCATACGGATGTTCACATCTAAATATCTGTGATTCACCCCTTTTAATTCTACGGTAAACTTGCGTTCCCCATCTGTGATTTCGCATCTTCCGAAACCAGTCATACTTTTAATCATTTGTTTAACCTCTTTCTCTTTCTTCAGAATGTCTTTGTTAAAACCCTATATATTATAATTCATTTGTGGGTTTACGTCAACTTTCTTATTATGGTATAATAACGCCATTGAAACCTAGAAAGGATATGTACACATGGCTTTTGATGGCATCACAATTGCAAATCTTGTAAAAGAATTAAAAGACAATCTTCTAGATGGAAGAATCAATAAAATTGCACAGCCGGAAGCGGACGAACTTTTGCTCACTATCAAAACAACAAACGGGCAAAAGCGACTCTACATGTCTGCAAGTGCATCTCTTCCACTGATATATTTAACCGAAATAAACAAGCCAAGTCCAATGACCGCACCGAATTTCTGTATGCTCCTGAGAAAGCATATCAACAATGGGCGTATTACAGATATTACGCAGCCAAAATTAGAACGTATCATTCAGTTTGAAATTGAGCACTTGGATGAGCTCGGTGACTTATGTAAGAAATATTTAATCGTTGAGATTATGGGCAAACATAGTAACATCATCTTCTGCAACAGTGATTATCGTATCATTGACAGTATTAAACACGTTTCTGCGCAAATGAGTTCTGTGCGTGAAGTGTTGCCGGGACGAGACTACTTTATTCCGGACACGATGGAAAAGTTGAATCCTTTGGATGTGGCATTTGCAGATTTTTCTCGAGTATTAATTACGAAACCAGTTGGACTTGCAAAAGCAATCTACACCAGTTTTACCGGTATTAGTCCTGTTGTGGCTGAAGAAATTTGTTATGTTTCAAGTGTGGATTCGTCCATTACACCAAAGGAATTGTCGGAGGATGTGCTGGTGCATTTGTATAAACAGTTTGTGCTCTATTTTGATGCTGTAGCAAAGAACAAATTCGAACCGCAAATATACTATTATAATGCGGAGCCAAAAGAGTTTTCTGCTCTCCCACTTTCACATTTCGGCAAATATACCGCCCAAATTTTTGAGAGCATGTCAAACCTTTTGGAAACCTATTACGCTACAAAAAACACCGTAACACGTATCCGTCAGAAGTCTGTTGACTTGCGCAAAATCGTTCAAACTGCATTGGAACGAAATCGCAAAAAATACGACCTTCAGTTCAAGCAGCTGCGTGACACCGAAAACCGTGACAAATATCGTGTGTACGGAGAGTTAATTAACGTATATGGGTACGGATTGGCGCCTGACGCCAAACAGCTTAAATGTTTAAATTACTATACGAATGAAAATATTGTAATTCCTTTGGACAACACCAAAACACCGCAGGAAAACTCACAGAAATATTTTGATAAATATAATAAGCAGAAACGTACCTTCGAGGCATTGACAGAACTGATTCAGGAAACCAAAGATGATATCACTTATTTGGAATCTGTCAGCAATGCTCTTGATATCGCACTTAGCGAAGATGATTTAACTCAGATTAAAGAAGAACTGATTGGCGCAGGATATGTGAAGCGAAAATTCACCAAACAAAAGGTGAAAATAAACAGCAAACCGTTTCACTATATTTCAAGCGACGGTTATCACATGTATGTGGGGAAAAATAATATCCAAAATGAAGAACTTACCTTCCACTTTGCGAATGGCAACGACTGGTGGTTCCATGCCAAAGGTTGTCCTGGTTCCCATGTGATTGTGAAAACAAACGGAGATGAGCTTCCAGACAGAACCTTTGAAGAAGCTGGAAAATTAGCAGCCTACTATTCTAAGAATCGTGGAAATGAAAAAGTTGAAATTGACTATATTGAAAAGAAACATGTCAAAAAACCAAGCGGCGGCAAACCGGGATTTGTAGTATATTATACGAATTACTCCTTGATGATTGATTCTGACATCTCCAAATTACAGTTAATTGAATAGACATAACACATATTGCCCTAATCACTTTTGTTTTTGTGCACTGTGAAGCGTAGCGCAAGGACGTACAAAAAAACAATAGAGATTTAGGGCAATTATAATTTTTATTTCTTTCCTAACAAATAATCAATAAACTGCTGAGCCGTTCTTCCTGACAGACCACCGTGGCTTAATTCCCACTTATTTGCCTCCAGATACAATTCTTCTTCGCTCATCTGTATTTCACTGCGATCTGCAAGAATCTTTACAATCTGCTGAAATTCCTTCTTGTTCGGTCTTCCGAAATAAATGGTTACGCCAAATCGTGCCACCAATGACAATTTTTCCTGAACCGTATCATTGGTATGCAACTCTTCGTCTCTGTCCTGCTTATCCTTAAATGTCTCGCGCACCAAATGTCTTCTGTTGGATGTGGCATATATCAACACATTATTTGGTTTTTTCTCCAAACCGCCTTCTATGACTGCTTTCAGATATTTGTATTCAATCTCAAATTCTTCAAAGGACAAATCATCCATATAAATAATAAACTTATAATTCCGGTTCTTAATCTGAGCAATGACATCATTTAAATCTTGAAATTGGTGCTTATAAACCTCAATCATACGAAGCCCTTTGTCATAATACTGATTGAGAATTGCTTTGATTGAACTTGATTTTCCTGTGCCCGCATCTCCAAAAAGCAGACAGTTATTCGCCCTTCTGCCTTCTACAAACGCTTCGGTATTTTCAATCAGCTTATTCTTAGCAATCTCGTATCCAACCAAGTCGTCCAAATGTACGTGGGCTATCTTATTGATTGGTACAATCTCCGCACCATCCTCTGTGCGTTCCACACGGAACGCTTTATGTAGACCGAATTTTCCCACACCAAAGTTTTTATAAAATTCAGTGAGAATTGTCTTGAATTCTTCTGCATCTTGGCTCTTCGCCAATGCAACAGCTAACTCACATATACTGTCACGAATTCTCTGGTTAAATACTTTTCCATGCCCTTTTACATTTTCATAATGCTCAATCATGGACACAAATGTAACATTCAATGCCTCTTCAATACGATGTAAATCATATTCGAATAGTTCGCGGAATATCTGCAAATCATGCAGTGCAATATCGTTAATGCTTCCATTAACTGCTCCTACCACCTCACAAGCCGTACTGTATGCATTTTCATCATTTGCTAGCAAAAATGTTAGATAATTATGCCACAAATCCCCCTCAAATCCATGACTTGCTGTCATTTCAAGAAGTTCATTCATGCAATCGAAAAGAAGACTTACTAAATCCTCTTTGTTGTAATAATCATTTTCACAGTTTTCCATCAAAAATGTCATATCCTGAAGGAGTTTTCCATGCTCCATATTTTTGTATAACATCAGTTGATTTGTTCTCATAGCAAATACCTGCTTTCTATGTAATCTTCTAATAATTTCCTAAAATTTTTAAGCTTCTGGATTCCTCTCGAAGTCCACGAATAGCATTCTTCACTGCCCCATCAGCCATATTTCCTTCGAAATCGATGAAGAAACAGTACTCCCAGTTTCTTCCTTCAATTGGTCTCGACTCAATCTTAACCATGTTCAAGTCATTGTAAATGAAATGGGACAACAAATGATACAGGGAACCGCTTTCATGCGCTGCCTCAATGCATATGCTAATCTTTGTAGCATCCTTAAGGAAAATCTTCTGGTTTGTAACCACAATAAAACGTGTGGCATTTTTGGCGTTATGATTAATCTTCTCCTGCAAAACCTCTAATCCATAATATTCTGCCGCGTAGGCACTACAAATCGCTGCCTTGATAGGATTGTTGTCCTCCAGTACCTTCTTTGCAGCAACCGCTGTATTTGCCACACTGATTTGCTGCCAGTCTCTATGGTCATCTAAAAACTTCGCACTTTGCATCAATGCCTGTGGATGAGAATATACTCGTTCAATATCTGACAGCTTCGTTCCCGGAAGTCCTGCCAAGGTATGGTCAATTGGAAGAAATACCTCTCCTACAATATAATTTTCAAACTCCATGAGCAAATCGTAAACTTCATTTACCACACCTGCGGATGAATTCTCAATCGGAAGCACTGCAAAATCTGCTGAGCCTTCTTCAATTGCTTCCATTGCATCACGGAAGGTCTGAACATGATAGCTGTTTAGATTTTTCCCAAAATATTTCTCCATGGCAGCTTGGCTGTATGCCCCTTCTGTTCCTTGAAATACAATACGTGCACCATCCACATCCAGGGTATCTACACCAATAAAAGGAAGTCGTCCGAGTGCACCTTTCTTTGTCAGCAACTGATATTGTAGTTTTCGACTCATTGACATCAACTGCTCAAACAGTTCTGATATGCCTTTTTTATGAAACTCATCTGTTACCTTTTCTGTAACTGACAACAATTTCTCCTTCTCACGCTGTTTATCGAAAATCTTCTTTCCCGCATCTATCTTAAACTCTCCGACTTGTTCACAGATTGCCATTCTCCGCTCATATAAATCTACAATCTGTTGGTCAATTTCATCAATTTCTTCTCTAAGTTCGATTAATTTTTCCATTTTCTTATCCTCCTGAAAAATAACGAAAAAACTATTTCTTATTATAATACAATTATTTTATAAAATCTACTGTTGAAAAAGCATTTTATTTGTTATATTATGTTTTAAGAAGATTTTCTGATAGGAGGTACTATGATGAACGCTACAGAATGTATCAAAGGAAGAAGAAGTATTCGAAAGTTTAAGAATGATAAGATTAGTCATTCCCTTTTAGAGTCTATTATTTCCACTTCATCTTTTACTCCTTCTTGGAAAAACACTCAGATTACTCGTTATATTGCAATTGAAGACACATCTATTATTCAAAAAATTGCAGATGAATTTACCCCAGAATTTAACGCGAATATTGTTAGACAAGTTTCCACTTTAATTGCTGTCACTTTTATCAAAGGTCGCTGTGGTTTTGAGCGCGACGGTTCTTACTCTACGAAAAAGGAAGACCGTTGGCAGATGTTTGACGTAGGTGCTGCCTGCCAGACATTTTGTCTTGCCGCCCACGAAGCCGGTCTAGGGACGGTTATCATGGGGATCTGGGATGAAAATGGGATTACTGAGTTGTTAGACATTCCGGAAAACCAGGAGCTTGCTGCACTGATTGCAATTGGATATCCTGATATTTCGCCGGAAGCTCCAAAAAGAAAATCTGTAGAAGATTTATTAACATATCGATAAACGAGGAGGTTACTATGAGACATTTAATGAGTCCTTTAGACTTTTCAGTTGAGGAATTAAACGAGTTGTTAGATTTGGCGAACGACATCGAAAACAACCGCGAAAAATACGCACACGCATGTGCAGGGAAAAAGCTTGCTACCCTGTTCTTTGAACCAAGTACAAGAACAAGACTTAGCCATGAGGCGGCAATGCTTAATTTAGGTGGTAGTGTTCTTGGATTTTCTTCAGCAGATTCCAGTTCTGCATCAAAAGGAGAAACTGTTTCTGATACGGTACGCATGGTTTCTTGCTACGCTGACATCATTGCCATGAGACATCCAAAAGAAGGTGCGCCAATGGTTGCAAGCCGTTACTCTTCCATTCCAATTATCAACGCAGGTGATGGTGGACATCAACACCCTACCCAAACATTGACCGACCTTTTAACTATCCGTTCACTTGGCGGAAGACTCGACAACCTGACAATTGGTCTTTGCGGTGATTTGAAATTTGGACGTACTGTGCACTCTTTAATTCAGGCATTGGTACGTTATACAAATATAAAATTTATCTTGATATCACCAGAGGAACTTCGCCTTCCTGGATACATTCGTAAAGATGTATTGGAAAAGCAAAACATTCCTTATGAAGAAGTGGAACGCTTAGAAGAAGCTCTCCCACATCTTGATGTACTTTACATGACACGTGTTCAAAAGGAACGTTTCTTCAACGAAGAAGATTACATCCGCATGAAAGACTTCTATATCTTAGATGCGAAGAAAATGGAATTGGCACCGGAACACATGCTTGTTCTCCACCCACTTCCACGTGTAAATGAGATTGCTGTTGAAGTGGATGACGACCCACGTGCAGCATACTTTAAACAGGCACAATATGGCGTATATGTTCGTATGGCATTAATTCTTACACTACTTGGCATCAAAGTATCATAAGAAAGGACAGGTGAAGCATCATGATGAAAAATTCGTTAAATATTAGTACTATTTCAGAAGGTTTCGTATTAGACCATATTCAAGCCGGAAGAAGTATGGAAATCTATAAACATTTGAATTTGGACAAGTTAGATTGCTGTGTAGCGATTATTAAAAATGTTCCAAGTAAAAAGAAGGGCAAAAAAGACATTATCAAGATTGAATGTCCGATTGACGTGATTGACCTTGATATCTTAGGATTTATTGATCACAACATCACAGTCAATATCATTCAAGACGATAAGATTATTGCCAAAAAGAGCCTGACTCTTCCTGAAAAAGTTACAAACGTAATCAAATGTAAAAATCCTCGTTGCATTACTTCTGTAGAACAACAGTTAGACCATGTATTTGTTTTGACTGACCCAGAAGAAATCGTTTATCGTTGTCAATATTGCGAAGAAAAATATAGAAGATAGTGTTTTAAAAAGAATGTCGATTTGCTAATCTGACATTCTTTTTTTATAGTTATATGGCCGACTTTCTATAAATAGCTACTAATAGGGGTAAAATACCCATGATTTTTAAAAATCATGGGTATTATGTGTGTAATATATAATGTTTATAGAAACTCAACTGTATTTTAGCTTGTTTTTAATGTGTTTTGAGGCTTTTTCTGGGTATTAACAACAAGAAAACCTTGTTTTATACCCATAAGAACAATCACGTTTCCAATAAAGCAATAAAAAATGCCTTGCTCTCAAAAAACAAAGCATATAAAACATAGAAAAGAAGCAAGACGATAAGCCGGGTTATGTCGTTGAACGGTCATCTATCTAGACCTGCTGTTGCCAACAGGCTCAAGCAACCTACCTAAAACGTGACGGGCCGCCACATGGTTTTTATTCGGTTTTGCTTCGGATGGGGTTTACATATGCCCCTCTTGTTACCAAGAAGGCGGTAGTCTCTTACACTGCCCTTCCACCCTTACCTAAGTTTTCAGACATATCTGGAAACTTAGGCGGTACATTTCTGTTGCACTATCCTTGGAGTCGCCTCCACCGGCCGTTAACCGGCATCCTGCCCTATGAAGCCCGGACTTTCCTCTCCTGCGGCCTTTCGGCACTTGCAGCAGCGACCGTCTGTCTTACTTCAATCCTTTGTGATTCTACCACTATTATTTACAATTGTAAAGAAGTTACATGACAATCATATTGTCAAATCATATTGTCAAAATCAACTTCGCGGTGATGTCATCCATCAATTCTATTCCATAACAATATCATCAATCAAATCTTCTCCATCGGCTGCGGTTGTGGCCAACACATCACATCTTTCATTCTGAGGATGTCCATCATGCCCTTTCACCCAGATGAAAGTAACATCATGAGATTCTTTTGCTTTTAACAATCGTTTCCACAAATCAACATTTTTTACCGGTTCATTTTTTCCGCGTTTCCAACCCTTTTGGAGCCAACTGTCAATCCATTTCTGGTTAAATGCATCTACCAAATACTTTGAATCCGAATATAACTCTACCGCACACGGTCTATTCAGTGCTTCCAATCCTACAATTGCAGCCATTAACTCCATGCGGTTATTGGTAGTCTTCTTATAACCGCAGGAATATTCCCTCGTATGAAGTTGTCCTTTGCCATCCACATACTCTAAAACGGTTCCGTATCCACCTGGTCCATCCGGATTTCCACGAGCCGCACCGTCTGTAAATATTTTTACCAACATATCTTTCACCTACTTCATATCTTCTAGCAATTGGCGCACATGTTCTTCCTTGGTCGCCCAGCTTGTACAGAATCGAACAACACTATTTTCAGCATCGTATCGCATTTGATATTCATAGCTATATTTGGCATCTAATTCCTGTAATTTCTTATCCGGCACAATTACAAATTGCTGGTTTGTCGGACTATTTGCATAAAACTTGTACCCCAGTTCTTCCAAACCTTCTTTTAAGATTTCTGCCATTTGCATTGCATGTGCCGAAATTTCAAAATACAGACCATCTTTGAACAGTTCTAAAAACTGAATACCTAACAATCTTCCCTTCGCGAGCATGCCACCTTTTTGTTTGATAATATAACGGAAATCTTCCTGTAATGCAGGGTTTGTAATCACAACTGCCTCTCCAAACAAGGCGCCGACTTTCGTTCCACCGATATAGAACACATCACAATTCTTTGCAATGTCTTCTATCGTCATATCATTGTCTTTCGACATCAATCCATAACCAAGACGTGCACCATCCAAAAACAGATACATATTGCATGCATCACAGGCCTTACGTATAGCTTCCAATTCCGACTTTGTATAGATGGTTCCAAGCTCTGTGGGATTGGAAATGTAAACTAATTTCGGTTGCGCGATATGCTCATGGGAACCGTCCTCCCAATGTAACTTATGTTGCTCACGAATCTGGTCCGCACTAAGTTTTCCATCTTTTCCTTCAATAGCAAGCACCTTGTGTCCTGTCGCTTCAATGGCACCTGTCTCATGTACATTGATGTGTCCCTCTTTTACGCAAAGAACCGCCTGATGTGGACGCAAAATAGAAGAAATCACAGTCAAATTAGCCTGTGTTCCTCCAACAAGAAAATGCACCTGGGCACTCTCGCATTTGCACACCTTCTTAATAGCTTCCCTTGCAGCATCACAATATTCATCCTCACCATATCCACAAGTCTGAACCATATTGGTCTCAGTCAACGCCTGTAGAATTCGTGGGTGAGTTCCTTCCAAATAATCACAATTAAAACGTATCATTTTTCTTTCCTCCTTGGGACATTATAACATAATTGTTTCAAAGAGAACATAATAAATTTAATTAGTAACGCCTAGAAAAATAGAGCCGCAAAGCTGCGGCTCAAAAAACTTATATAATAATACAAACCATTCCACCATTACTGTCATTTACAATCTTCTGCATGGTATCCTGTAGTTTCATCTGACTCTCATCATTTATCATAGCAATCTTATTCTTCATACCATCGTAAATCATTTCCTCAATGGACTTTCCAAAGATATTGGTTCCCCAGATTCCTTCTTCTGTCTGGCTATTGTTTTTAATATAAGTTACCAAATCATTTGCCTGCTGCTCACTTCCAACAATCGGCGCAATCTCTGTCTCAATGTTTGCACGAATCATGTGAATTGACGGAGCCTCTGCACGAATCTTCACACCAAATTTATTGCCCTGTTTGATAAGTGTCGGTTCATCCACCAGAATCTCTTCCTTACGCGGATTCACAACACCATATCCTTTCATTCTCACGCATTCCATAGCATCCTTCACATCTTCGTAGGCCTTCTTCATCTCAGAGAGTTCCTTCATCATACGTACCAATTCATATTCTCCACTAATGTCGGTACCCACCAATTCACTCAGCATTTCATAATAGCACTTTTCATCTACTTGAATACGAATGGTTACGCAACCTGTATCCATAGCAATATCATCTACACGCATATCCTGAATACAACTGTTTTCCGGTTTTACAACTCCTTTTACTGCATCCTTTATCTCGCGCAAATCATCTAATATTCCACGGATATATTTTAGAATCTCCTGTTTCACCTTATGCTCTCTCGGTAACATCTCCACCCATTTTGGTATGTAGAACTGAACTTCAGAAACAGGAAATTCAAACAACACCTTCTCCATAATATGATGGATGTCTTCCTCCCGAAGTTGCTCACAATTTACCGCCATAACTGCCACATCATGTCGTTCTCTGATTTCTTCCACAAGCTGCTTTGTCTCATTGCTATACGGCTTCTGTGAGTTTACCAATACAATAAATGGCTTCCCAAGTGTTTTTAATTCCTGAATGGTCTTTTCTTCTGCTGCCAAGTAATTGGCTCTAGGAAGTTCACCAATACTTCCGTCTGTAGTCACAACAATTCCAATGGTGGCATGATCTCTGATAACCTTCTGGGTTCCCACTGTAGCCGCTTTTGTAAATGGTATCTCATAGTCAAACCAAGGGGTTTTAACCTTTCGTTCTTCTCCATTCTCCATATGACCAGAAGCACCTTCCACCATATATCCCACACAATCAACTAATCGAACTTTTACCTTCACATCATCCATAAGGCAGATTTCAGCTGCCTCTTTTGGCACAAATTTTGGTTCTGCCGTCATAACGGTCTTCCCTGATGCCGACTGTGGCAATTCATCCTTTGCACGCTCACGACTAGGCATATCCTCCATTTTCGGCAATACCATTAAGTCCATAAACCGTTTAATAAACGTGGATTTACCGGTACGAACCGGACCAACTACACCAAGATAAATGGCACCGCCTGTCCGTGCCTGAATATCTTTATACACATTAAATACTTCCATAGCAATCCTCCTCCATATTCTTGTATAATGTATGAGAATTGTATGAAAAAAAGAACCACAAAATTGCGGTTCTTCATTCACTCTATTTCCACAGTAATTCTGAGTTTTCTAATCTTCCGTCTCTGTGCATCAATTCATACACTGCATCTGCAGGACTCTTATCTTCAAACAATACCTGATTGATTTGCTCAATAATCGGCATGGACTCGTTATACTTCTTGGCAAGTGCATAACCTGCTTTCGCAGAATAAACACCTTCCACAACCATCTGAACCTCTTCCATGGCTTCCTGCATGGTCTTTCCTTGACCAATTAAAATACCGGCTCTGCGGTTACGACTGTGCATACTTGCACAAGTAACGATCAAATCACCGATTCCGGTAAGACCAGAAAAGCTTTCTGCTTTTCCACCCATTTTTACCCCAAGACGAGTAATCTCTGCGATACCTCTGGTAATAAGAGCTGCTTTTGTATTATCTCCATAGCCAAGTCCATCTGCTATCCCTGCAGCAAGAGCAATTACGTTTTTCAGTGCGCCACCAATCTCAATACCTAAGATATCAGGACTCGTATAAACTCGGAAAAAGTCATTTTTGAATGCTTCTTGCAGATACTCTGCCGTATCCTTTGTTTTGGCACCCACAACACAGATAGTTGGAAGTCCTCTACCTACTTCCTCTGCGTGACTTGGTCCTGAAAGTACTGCAACATCTGCCTCCGGTAATTCCTCCTCAATCTGCTCAGAAAGTGTCATTAATGTATCTTCCTCTATTCCCTTTGCTACATTAACAACAATCTGTCCCTGCTTAATATATGGTTTCATGCTTCTGGCTGTACTTCTCGTAAAAATAGATGGTACTGCCAACACAAGAAAATCCTTTTCTTTCATTCCTTCTTCCAGATTATTGGTAAATACCATGTCCTCCGGAAGTTTTACGCCTGGCAATTTACTCTTATGCTCTCTGTCGTTTTGAAGCATTTCTACTTCACGTTTGTCAATGGACCACACGGTTACATCGTGTCCATTCTTATATAACATCAGCGATAATGCTGTTCCCCAGCTTCCTGCTCCTAAAATACCTACTCTAGCCATAATGAACCTCCTATGATTTCTTCCCTATCTTTCTAAGGTCTGTTTTATTCTCTGTTCCGGCAACTAATCTCTTAATATTTGCCCAGTGTCTCCAGAATGCCAATGCCGCAAGCGCAATGGTAATTGCGTAAAACTCATACAATTCCCCATTGGTTAAACCAAAGCCACCCATTTGACCATGTATTACAACTTGAATTACAAATAGCACCATGATGATTAAAGAACCAAGTGATACATACTGTGTAAACCACACAATTCCAACAAAGACAATAGCTACAATTAAAAACATCAACGGATTTACTGCTAAAATAAGCCCTGCTGTAGAGGCGATTCCCTTTCCACCCTTGAAATTCAAGTAAAACGGAAAATTGTGTCCAAGCACAGCACCAAGGCCTGCGTAGATTGCAAGTAATTCCACATGACTGCTATCAGCAAAAATGAAACGAACAAGCACAATTGCAACCACACATTTCAAACAGTCACCAATAAATGTAATTACCCCAGCCTTCCAGCCAAGTGTGCGGAGTGCATTAGTTGTCCCTGCATTTCCACTTCCATGCTTACGTATATCCACGTGATTTATCATACCGTAAATGTAACCTGTCTGAAACAGTCCAAACAAGTAACCAATTGCTATACTAATCAAACGTTCCATTCCTATTGCTCCTTTTCCTTTCGCTCACGAATAAAGAATTTCAATGATGTTCCTCTGAAACCAAAGGCCTCACGAATCTTATTTTCCAGATATCTAGTATAAGAAAAATGCATCAATTCTTTATCGTTTACAAAGATAACAAATGTTGGCGGTTTAACTGAAACCTGCGTAATATAGTAAAGTTTCAAACGTTTTCCCTTGTCTGAAGGTGGTTGCTGAAGAGCCACTGCTTCCGCCATAATTTCGTTAAGCACACCTGTCGCAACACGAAGTGTCTGATTCTCCATTACCATATCAATCATATCATATAATTTATTTAAGCGTTGCCCAGTTTCCGCGGAAACATACATGATTTCTGCATATGGCATATATGCTAAGGTGTTACGTATGTCTTTCTCATATTCATTCATGGTCTTATCATGTTTTTCAATGGCATCCCATTTATTTACAACAACAATAATACCCTTTCCACGCTCGTGTGCAATACCTGCAATCTTTGCGTCCTGCTCGGTTACACCTTCTGTCGCATCAATTACCATAAGCACTACATCCGCACGCTCTACTGCCGTTACCGTACGAATAATGCTGTAACGCTCTAACTCTTCTTTTATTTTATTCTTTCTACGGAGTCCGGCTGTATCAATAAACACATACTCTTTTCCATTATGTTTGATAGCAGTGTCAATAGCATCTCTCGTTGTCCCAGCAATATCAGATACAATCACACGGTTCTTGCCAAGAAGCTTGTTTACAATCGAGGATTTTCCCACATTCGGTTTCCCTACAATTGCAATACGTGGTCTGTCATCTTCCTCTTCTTCCCCGTTTCCTTCCGGAAAATGTTTTGTAACTTCGTCCAGCATATCGCCGATACCAAGTCTTGAAGATGCAGAGATTGGCATAGGGTCCCCAATACCAAGATTATAAAATTCATACACATCCGGCATAAATTTTTCAAAACTGTCCACTTTATTTACCACTAATACAACCGGCTTTCCGGAACGACGAAGCATATCTGCCACTTTCGAGTCAGAATCTACTAAGCCTTGTCTCACATCTGTCAAGAAAATAATAACATCTGCCGTATCAATGGCAATCTGTGCCTGCTCTCTCATCTGTGACAAAATAATATCCTTACTGTCCGGCTCAATTCCACCCGTATCTATCAGAGTAAAATCCCGATTCAACCAAGATACTTCTGCATATATTCTATCCCTGGTAACACCTGGCGTATCCTTTACAATTGAAATCATTTCTCCTGCCAGAGCATTAAATAATGTGGATTTTCCTACATTTGGTCTTCCCACAATTGCTACAATTGGTTTACTCATCATTCAAAATCCTTTCCACAAAATCCCATCCGCTTGATTTTACAATATCTAACTCCACTTGTAAAGAATCTTTTACTTGTGTCAGTGTCACATCATCCAAGAAAACTTCTTCTCCGTCCCTCAACATGTTACATGGAAGAAGGAGTTTATTGCCTAGTTCTTGATCTTTTAACTGTGCAATCAAATCTTGTCCTGTAATCAGCCCTGCAACCGTAATCGTCTCCCCAAAGAAATCATTTCGAATCCAGTACAAATGTACCTTTACGTATGGAAACTTCACTTGCAGTTTTTCTATCATCTTTTGCAAATATGGATATGCCAGTTTGCCGGTTGCAATAGAAACCTCTACCTTGCGGTCATCGCCCTCCAAATCAGCAAGAGCCTCATCAAATTCATTCATCAGAAGTCTCAGCATTCCTACGCCATTTTCCAGTTGCATGTATCCGTCATAACGTTCTTCCTCCGGCATCTCTCTTTCAGCAAGGATATACCACTCATCCCCTGCATGAATAAAATGAAGTCCAAACTCCTCATAAATCTTCTTCTGCCAGCGCTCGATTGTATCTAAGACCATGATTGCATCCTCTTTTGTAAACGGTTCTAGTGGGTAAAGTCCGTCACGATACTTTGTAATACCTACCGGCACAACAGATACGCTCTGCAGATATGGCAAATACTTTGTTAAGTCACGGATACTTCTTTCCAATTCCTCACCATCATTTACTCCCTTACAAAGCACAATCTGCCCATTCATGTGAATCCCGCCCTCATATAGTTTTTCCACTTTTTTCAGTGCTTCACCGGCAAATCGATTATGAAGCATCATGCAGCGCAATTCCGGATTGGTTGTCTGAAAAGAAATATTGATAGGCTCTAAATGATACTGTACCATACGCTCTACGTCATGGTCACTCATATTTGTAAGCGTGATATAATTGCCCTGTAAAAATGATAGACGCGAATCATCATCCTTAAAATATAATGTTTCTCTCATTCCTTTTGGCATCTGGTCAATAAAACAAAAGATGCATTTATTTCTACAAGAACGATACTCATCCATAAGTCCCTGTTCAAACGTAATGCCAAGGTCTTCCTCATAGTCTTTCTCAATCTCTAATTCCCATTCTTCCCCATTGACTTTTTCAATTAATACAATCAGTTCTTCATCATTTACAAGATAATGATAGTCAAACACATCTTCAATTGTATTGTTGTTTATGGAAATAAGCTTGTCGCCAGCCTCAATACCTAGCTCTTCTGCTATGCTTAGTGGCTCCACTGCCTTTATAATATGTTCATGTTTCATACGAATTTTCCCTCAAGTTTATTTTACTTAAAATATATCATACTAAATTTGGAGAAAAAAAGCAATTTTAACACTATAAAATATTGATGAACTATTTATTTTTTGTTAGAATAGTTACATCAAAAAATAATGACAATTATGGAGGCTATCATGTCGAATATTTCACAATTAGAAAAAACCCTTCCAACTGCCCCTCTTAAGATTATCGCTTTGGACAGTTGTAAGGAATTAGGTCAAAAAGTAAACGATTACATTGTTTCTTTCAGACAAGGAGCAAGTAAGGAATTTCCGGACACTGCACATCTTGGAAACTATGAATGTGACAACTATCTAGCTGAAAGTGCTTGCCCACGTTTTGGTTCCGGTGAAGCAAAAGGTATTTTAAAAGAATCTATTCGTGGTAAAGATTTATTTATTATGGTTGACGTATGTAACTACAGCCTTACTTATACTGTAAATGGCTATGAAAACCATATGTCTCCGGACGACCATTATCAAGATTTAAAACGTATCATTTCTGCTGCTACAGGAAAGGCACGTCGTATCAACGTGATTATGCCATTCCTCTACGAAAGCCGTCAGCACAAGCGTACCAAAAGAGAATCTCTTGACTGTGCGCTTGCATTACAGGAATTAATGGATATGGGCGTTTCTAATATTATTACATTTGATGCGCATGACCCTCGTGTGCAAAATGCAATTCCATTAAAAGGATTTGATAACTTCTCTGCAAACTATCAATTTATGAAAGCTCTGCTTCGTGCAGAACCTGATTTAAATGTGGACAAAGACCACTTAATGATTATCAGCCCGGATGAAGGCGCTATGCACCGTGCGGTTTATCTATCAAACGTACTTGGCGTAGATATGGGTATGTTCTACAAACGCCGTGACTATTCGGTTGTTGTAAATGGAAAGAACCCAATTGTAGCTCATGAATTCTTAGGTACTGATTTGCAAGGCAAGAACGCTATCATTGTAGATGACATGATTTCTTCCGGTGAAAGTATGTTGGATGTTTGTAAACAAATCAAAGAACGTGGAGCAAACCGCGTATTTGTATTCTCTACATTCGGTCTGTTCACAGAAGGTATGGCGAAGTTTGATGAATATTATGAAAAAGGTTATATTGACCGTATCATTACTACAAATCTTACTTATCTTCCACCATCTATATTGGAAAAACCATACTTTACGTTTGCAGATATGAGCAAGTTCTTGGCACTTATCATTGATTCTATGAATCACGATACAACTATCGGTAAGGTATTGGTACCGACGGATAAGATTCATCAGTTGTTAGAAAAACATAACGCGAAATTGAATAAATAAGACGAAACAAAAATGGGAATTTGACGATGTATCAAATTCCCATTTATTATTTTCTAAAGTTGCCATACTGCTGCCCATTCTCCAAAGTCACGCCTCTGGCTGCTGCCATTTCGCTCACTGTGACAAGCTGATAGCCCCT
>JAZSDK010000156.1:0-25568 GCA_045531155.1 Faecalimonas sp.
TTCCCAACTGCTAATCCACAGATATTACCTGCCTCATCATAGTCAATATTAAGAAGTCCTACCTTGGACCAATACTTAAAAGCGCGCAATATATCCTTTTCTGTACACTCTAAACAATCTGCTAGTCCACAGATAGACAGACCGCCTGCATTTCCATTCAAATGGCGCAATAAAACAAGGTAAACCTTCACATATTCACCATTTGCCTTTGCTAAATAATTATCTATAAAATCATTTTCAACGATAGTTGTATTCCCTTGAAAACGGTTCTTCAACGTCAGTGTTCTTGTCATGATATATCCACCCTTTATCTTATCAGTATTCGTATTATAGCATTACCAATCTGAAGGTCAAAGAACAATTATGTGGATATCTCAAGTTTTTTGTGGATAACAAAAATGTGGAAAATGTGGATAACTTCTACTTAAGTAGAGAATCTCCAATGTTTACAACATCTCCCGCCCCCATAGTTATCAACAAATCGTTGTGGAAACAATTTTCTAACACAAAATTTTCTATTTTTTCAAAGCTTGACAAGTAGTAAGCATCGCATCCTAATTTCTTAATTTCTTCTGCCAGGCTTTCTGATGACATTCCAAGCGTGTCTGTCTCACGTGCTGCATAGATATCAGCAAGGATGACATGGTCAGCCAATGAAAGTGCCTCAGCAAACTCATGGAAGAACGCTTTGGTTCTTGTATAAGTGTGAGGTTGGAAAATGCACCAGATATCCTTATGAGGATAGTTGCGGGCAGAGGTTAAGGTTGCCCGAATCTCAGTTGGGTGATGTGCATAGTCATCGATAATGGTAATTCCGTTTCGTTCCCCTTTGTATTGGAAACGACGGTCGGTTCCTGTAAAGGACAGTAGTCCCTTTTGGATGGTGTCCAAATCAATGTCTAATAAATCCGCCACTGCAATGGTAGATAATGCATTGGAAACATTGTGCTTTCCGGCAACGGATAACTGGATTCTTCCAATGTTTTCACCATATTTTATCAAATCAAAGGATGCATTTCCAAGTTCATTAAATGCTATATTGGCTGCAGAATAATCTGCCTCTTGCACTTCAGAATAGGTGATGATGTTACATGAAAGTCCATCAGTGATGGCTTCCATTTTCTCAATATTCTTATTAATTACCAAAGCTCCGTCCTTTGGAAGCAGTGCGGCAAATCGGTGGAAGGAAGAACGGATGTCATCAATGTCCTTGAAGAAATCCATGTGGTCTTCTTCTACATTTAGCATAATCGCAATTTTCGGGAAGAAATCTAAAAAACTGTTGGTATATTCGCAAGCTTCTGTCACAAATACATCAGAACTTCCTACTCTAATATTCCCCCCAATTGCTTTTAAAATACCTCCAACCGAAATGGTTGGATCTTTTTCTGCTTCTAGCAAAATGTGTGACAGCATAGATGTGGTTGTCGTCTTGCCATGTGTTCCGGAAATCGCAATTGGCGTTCCGTAATTTTTCATCAATTGACCCAACAACTCTGCACGTGTCAAAGTTGGGAGATTTTGTCTTCTTACTTCCATTAATTCCGGATTATTTTCATGAATGGCAGCAGTGTATACAACTACGTCGATTCCAGCTGTGATATTAGAAGCCATCTGTGGATAGTTCACAACTGCGCCTAATTGAGTCAGGTGCTCTGTCAATGCAGACGGCTTGTTGTCTGAACCAGAGATTTGAAAATTTTCTTTTAATAAAATCTCGGCAAGGCCACTCATACTGATGCCGCCGATTCCTATGAAATGTACATGTTGTGGTTTTTTAAAATCTATTTGATACATAAAAACACTTCCTATTTCAATTTATGAAAAATTATCTCTTCTTATTATATACATTTGTGAAGAAAAAAAAAAGAGGATATTGCAAAATTGGAAAAATCTCGAAAAAATGGACAAAAAGAACAACTTTGTAACAAATTCACAAAAAGTTCATAATTTCATAATAATTTTTGTAAAATGTGTTCACAAAGAAAAATCTATGTGTTATATTAAAGAATGGACATACAATAGGCAACTGAGAAGAGGTGACAGTATGAGAAAAAAAGAGATGATAGCGATGCTCTTGGCAGGCGGGCAGGGCAGTAGACTTGGCGTTCTGACTGCGAAGGTTGCCAAACCAGCTGTGGCTTTTGGAGGGAAGTATCGAATTATCGATTTTCCGCTTAGCAACTGTATCAACTCAGGCATTGATACAGTGGGGGTATTAACTCAATATCGGCCTCTACGTTTAAATGCCCATATAGGAATTGGTATTCCTTGGGACTTGGATCGTAACGTTGGAGGGGTTGCAGTATTACCACCGTATGAGAAGAGCACGAACAGCGAATGGTATACAGGTACAGCGAACGCGATCTATCAGAACCTTGAATTTATGGAAAGCTATAATCCGGATTATGTGTTAATTCTATCGGGTGATCACATTTACAAGATGGATTATGAAGTCATGCTAGATTTCCATAAAGAAAATAATGCAGATGTAACAATTGCAGTAATGCCGGTTCCAATGGAGGAAGCCAATCGATTCGGCATTATGATTACAGATGAAGAAAAACGAATTTTGGAATTTGAAGAAAAGCCAGCCAATCCAAGAAGCAACTTAGCATCTATGGGAATTTATATTTTCAGCTGGCCGGTACTTCGGGATGCACTTTTGGATAAGAAGGATGAACCGAACTGCGATTTTGGTAAACATGTCATTCCATATTGTTTCGAACAAGACAAGCGTATGTTTGCTTACGAGTTCAATGGCTATTGGAAGGATGTTGGAACACTTGGCTCTTATTGGGAGGCCAATATGGAATTGATTGATATCATTCCGGAGTTTAATCTGTATGAGAAGCATTGGAACATTTATACAAATGAAGGCAGTTTGCCGCCACAGTACATATCAGAAAATGCAGAGGTTGAACGAAGCATTATATGTAATGGCGCAGAGATTTATGGAGAAGTACATAATTCCGTAATCGGTGCAGGTGTAGTCATTGGAAAAGGAAGCGTTGTTCGAGATTCCATTATTATGCAAGATACGGTTATCGGGAAAAACTGTGTGATAGACAGAGCGATTATTGCCGAGGATGTCAAGGTTGGAGAAAATGTCACCATAGGCATTGGGACAGATATTCCAAACAAATTGAAACCGGACATTTACTCCTTTGGTCTTGTTACCATTGGTGAAAATTCCGTCATACCGTCTGGTGTTCAGATTGGGAAAAATACAGCAATTAGTGGAGTGACTGTAAAAGAAGATTATGTAAATGCTCTTCTTGAGAGTGGCGAAACTATCATAAAGGCAGGTGAGCAGGCATGAAAGCAGTAGGAATTATTTTGGCTGGCGGTAGTAGCAACAAAATGCGCGAGTTGACCAAGAGACGTGCAGCAGCGGCCATGCCGGTAGCGGGGAATTACCGCGCGATTGATTTTGCTCTTAGCAACATGGCAAATTCTCACATGCAAAAGGTGGCAGTATTAACACAGTACAATGCTCGTTCTTTAAATGAACATTTAAACTCATCAAAATGGTGGGATTTTGGACGTAAGCAAGGCGGCTTGTATGTGTTTACACCAATTATTACGGCGGAAAATGGTTCTTGGTATCGTGGAACAGCGGATGCCATTTATCAGAACTTAGATTTCCTGAAGGAGTGTCATGAACCTTATGTAGTGATTGCATCAGGAGATGCGGTTTACAAGCTGGATTTGGAAAAGGTTTTGGAATATCATGTCGAAAAGAAGGCAGATATCACCATTGTTTGCAAGGAACTTCCGCCGGGAGAGGATGCTCGTAGATTTGGTACATTAAAGATGGACGATGACATGCGAGTGTTAGAGTTTGAAGAAAAGCCAATGGTGGCCAACTTCAATATGATTTCGACGGGAATATATGTTATCCGAAGACGTCTTTTGATTGATTTAATCGAAGAATGTGTCGAGGATGAAAGATACGATTTTGTATCCGATATTTTGATTCGCTATCGCAATGTGAAGAGAATATTTGGATATGAGATAAATAGTTACTGGAGCAATATTGCTACGGTAAAATCTTACTACAAGACAAATATGGATTTCTTAAGGCCTGAGGTCAGAGGTCACTTCTTCAAAGAATATCCAGAGATTTGTACGAAGGTAAGTGATCTTCCACCGGCCAAGTATAATCCGGGATCAATTGTAAAAAATAGCTTGGTAGCAGGTGGAAGTATCGTAAATGGAACGGTCGAGGATTCCATTTTATTTAAAAAGGTATTTGTAGGCAACAATTGTGTAGTGAAAAATTCAATTATATTGAATGATGTGTATCTTGGGGATAATACCTATATTGAGAATTGTATTGTGGAAAGCAGCAGTACAATTCGAGCAAACACCCGCCACGTAGGGGATAAAAAAATAGAAGTAATCGTGGAAAAAAATGAAAGATATGAGTTTTAGAAAGAGGTAGGTTATGCAAATCACAGATGTACGCGTACGCAAAGTAGCAAAAGAAGGTAAATTAAAGGCAGTAGTATCAATCACTATGGATGACGAATTTGTAGTTCATGATATTAAGGTTATCGAAGGTGAGAAAGGCCTTTTCATCGCAATGCCAAGTAAGAAGGCTGCAGATGGAGAATACCGCGATATCGCACATCCAATTAATTCAGGTACAAGAGAACGTATTCAGACATTAATTCTTGAGAAGTATGAAGAAGCTTTGAAAGAAGACGCTTTTGACGAAGCTGAATAAGTTGATTTGTAGAAAGAGACAAAGACACCGGACTTTGTCTCTTTTTTAGGGGGAAAAGTATGAATTTAGAAATTTTATTTGAAGACAATGAAATTATCGTCTGCTACAAACCTGCTGGCATTCCAACGCAAACCAGCAAGATGGGCGAGCAGGACATGATTAGTATATTGAAAAACTACTTATATAAAAAGCAGGCAGACAAGAGAGAACCTTATGTGGGGGTCATTCACCGTCTAGACCAGCCGGTAGAGGGTTTGCTTGTCTTTGCGAAAACACCTTTTGCAGCTAAAGAGCTGAACAAAGGGCTGCAGGGTGCAGGATTTGGCAAGTATTATAAAGCAGTACTTTGGGGTGTGCCAGGAAAGATAAGTGCTACATTACAAGATTATCTTGTCAAAGACGGAAGGACCAATACATCAAGAATAGGAAATCAAAATGAGAAAGATGCAAAAAAAGCTGTTCTTTCCTATGAAGTGTTGGCAACGGGTAAAGATGATGGTAAGGATATTTCTCTAGTAAAAGTCAAACTGGATACAGGACGTCACCATCAGATTCGTGTTCAAATGTCAAATATGGGGTGTCCAATCTGGGGAGATGCGAAGTATAACACGGCGGCAGCGCAAGACAGAAGATTCCGGCAGATTGCGTTGTGTGCATATAAGTTGGAATTTGTGCATCCAAAAACGAGAAAGAAGATGGAGTTTGAAATCGAACCGCAGGGGGAAGGGTTTACAAAAATAATACTTGAAAGCTAATCCAATCTAGATTATAATAGACACGATTATAACAAGAACGACTATGAAGAGGACTAGTATATACAGGCCGAGCCACAGAGAGAGAGTCATTGGTGAGAGACTCTTGCAAGAAATGTATAGAACCTACCTTGGAGTCCCTGTGTGAAAACGCAGCGTGAAACCAGCGTTAATGGTGTCAAAGAGAATTGTAGATGTTTCTATAATTAACAAGGGTGGTACCGCCGAGTATTTCGGTCCCTGATGGGGATGGAAGACTTGGCGTTTTTTGTTCCTTAAGAATCAATAACAATAGACAAAGCAAAAGGAGAAAAAATTATGAAATTAAGAAATCTTGTTGGTGACCGTTTCAAAGAGCGTCCGTCGGATTGTGTAATTGACAGTCATGCATTCAGCGTGCGTGGTGGCTACATCAAATATGTGGCAAACGGTATTTTCAGTTTGTACCCACCAATGAAACGAATCACAAAGAAAATTGAAAACATCATCCGTGAAGAAATGGATGCCATTGACGGACAGGAGGTATTATTCCCAGTTGCACTTCCAGGAAGCTTGTGGGAGGAGTCCGGACGTTTTGAAAGCGTTGGAGAAGAACTCCTTCGTTTCAAGGACAGAAATGACAGCCAGATGGTACT
Organism: Faecalimonas sp.; assembly: GCA_045531155.1. Lineage (GTDB taxonomy): Bacteria > Bacillota > Clostridia > Lachnospirales > Lachnospiraceae > Faecalimonas. The sequence goes on from JAZSDK010000156.1 coordinate 6,120, forward strand.
TGGTATGACTCACGAGGAAGCAGCAGTGCATCTTGTGAGAGAATACGGACAAACCTATACAAAATATCCATTTATGATTTACCAGATTCAAACCAAATTCCGTGATGAAGCAAGACCACGTGCAGGTCTTATCCGAGTAAGAGAATTTACCATGAAGGATGCTTATTCTTTCCATACTTCACAGGAGGATTTGGAGCAATACTATGACGTATGTTATCAGGCATACAATCGTGTATTCCAACGTGCCGGTGTTCCGGAAGTAATCGCGGTTAAATCTGACTCAGGTATGATGGGCGGAAGCGTTTCTCATGAATACATGTTACTTGCAGATGCAGGCGAGGACTCAATTGTACTTTGTGAAGAATGTGGTTACCGTGCAAACATGGAAGCTGCTGAAACACAGGTAGATAACAGTGGATGCATGCCAATGGGAGAATTGGAGAAGGTGTATACACCGAACTGCAAATCGATTGAAGAAGTAACTGCATTCTTAGGTGCTTCTGTGGAAAATTCATGTAAGGCAGTTATGTATCAGAAAAACATGACAGATGAATATGTCATCGTGTTTGTTCGTGGTGATTACGAAGTAAATGAAACGAAATTGACAAACTATCTTGGTGAAAAGGTACATCCTGCGGAAGTGACATTAGAAAGTGGAATTGTAGCTGGATTTACAGGCCCATATGATATGAAGGCTGATTGTACCGTGATTTTCGATTCCTCACTTAAGGGAATTGAAAATTTAGTAGCCGGTGCAAATGAAGTGGATTACCACTATAAAGGAATTAACATCGCACGCGACTGTGGTGAAGTAGAATATGTGGATGTTGCTAAGATTCAAACAGGCGGCATTTGTCCGGTTTGTGGCAAGAAGACCATCCAAGTAAAACGTGGTATAGAAGTTGGAAACATTTTTCAATTAGGTACAAAATACTCTGCTTCTATGGGTATGACATATACTGATGCAGAAGGGAATTCACAAACTCCAATCATGGGATGCTATGGTATCGGCGTGGGACGTTTGGCTGCTTCTGTTTGTGAGGCAAGACATGATGATAATGGTCCAATCTGGCCGATTTCCATTGCTCCTTGGGAAGTACATCTTTGCTGTATGAGAGCTGACCAAGAGGAGTGCAAGGCAGCAGCAGATGACTTGTATAAGAAACTGCAAAGCGCAGGAATTGAAGTTATCTATGATGACCGTGATGTGCGTGCTGGTGCAATGTTTGCAGATGCCGACCTTTTAGGTGTGCCAATCCGTGTGGTTGTGGGACCGAAGAACCTCAAGAACAACCAAGTTGAATTGTCAACCAGAGATAAGAGCATTCAAAAATTAGTAGATTTAGATGTGGCAATTGCAGAAATTCAATCTGTAAAAGAACAATTATTTGTAGAGATTAATGCAAAGGTAGGGCCATACGCGTAAGTCGAAGGACTATTGATTATGAGTAAACAAGAGGACAAACTGTCACATGGTAAAGTGATAATTTGTCCTCTTATTTTTGCTTTTCAATATTGGTTGAAGTATTCGTTCTTATAGCTGCTTGTATATTTTTAGTAAGGTCTCTTTGGTATTATATTCCGGATGCTCGATTACGAGTTCCAGAAGCTTACTTAAAACGGTTCCGATTTCTTTTCCCGGCTTCATCCCGTTTTCAATCAAATCCGTTCCTGTTATTGCAAGTGTTTTCAGTGATACGCATTCGTTTCTTTTTAGAATTTCTTCATAACAGAGATTCACATCTTTGATATTTTGCAATTTCTCTTCTTGCAAATACTCACTCTGTGCCAGTGTGTCTGCTTCCCTTATCTCCAAGTAATAAGGAAATAAATCTTCCCCAATCTTATTCATGGCTTTTCGCACATTTTTCGGTTCTGCAGGCATCCGATAATCATGATACTGAACCAGTTTTACAACCTTGTTCATAGTGTCATTATCGAATTTGAGTCTCCTTAGAATCTGCTTTGTCATTTCAGCCCCTTTGATGTCATGCATTTTAAAATGTGCCACGCCTTTTTCGTCAATGGTCTTCATCATTGGCTTTGCAATGTCATGGAACAGCATGGCCAATCGGAGTACTTTTTCTGCACGAATATATTCGATTGCTTTTAGCGTGTGTTCTCCAACATTGTATTTATGATGAGGTGTCTCCTGGGAAGTCACCATCATTTCATCAAATTCCGGAAGAATCACTTTTGTGATACCCAGTTCATATGCAGTGCGCATGAGAGTTGGATTTGGAGAAATCAACATTTTAATCAGTTCTACCTGAATACGTTCCGCGCTGATGTATGTCAGGGTTGGAGCAAGTGTTGTGATTGCTTTCTTTGTTTCTGTCTCAATTTCAAAGCCAAGTTGTGCCGCAAATCTTAATGCCCTTAAGATACGTAAGGCATCTTCCCCAAATCGTGCGTTTGCATTACCTACACAACGAATGACTTTATTTCCTAAATCCTGCATGCCGCCAAAGATGTCCACTAATCCGTCTTTATCATTGTATGCCATGGCGTTAATCGTAAAGTCCCTTCGGAGCAAATCTTCGGAAAGACTCCTCGTGAAGGTAACCTCAGACGGATGTCTGCTGTCTTCATATTTCCCATCCACGCGGTAGGTTGTTACTTCAAAGGCATCTTTGTCAATTAGAACGGTGATTGTTCCATGCTCAATGCCTGTGTCAAAGGTTCTTGAAAATAATGCCTTAGTTTCCAATGGCGTAGCAGAGGTAGTAATATCCCAGTCGTCAGGAATCCGCCCCAGGATGGAATCACGGATACACCCGCCAACAGCGTAGGCTTCAAAACCATGCTCTTGCAAGGTATGGATAATTGTATTTACTTTTTCAGGTAATTGAATTTTCATTTATGCCTACCCCTCCTTGAATAAATAACAGGAACTGTTCATTTTACGTCTGTTTTATAAAATTTTGCTTGGCTCTGAACAGTAACAAATTAATTATAACGTACGCCACAAACAACTTCAATATCGATTTTCAGTAATACTTCCCCCTTGCTTGTCATACATTAGAATGAAGTGGAATTCACATTGCAGGGGGAAGTATGAGAGAGCACGAGCTTAATATTTTAGCGCAGTATGATATAAGTGTAAGAAATACAAAGAAGGTGAGAGATGCAGTTCTTTGTGATACAGACAGAGGGCTGTTTTTAATAAAGGAAGTGCGCGTTTCTGAAAAACGTTTGCATTTACTTGAGCAGTTAGGAAAACATATCAGAGGTCAGGGATATGAGAATATAGATTGGATCTTAAAAAATAAGGAAGACGGGTTAATCACTGTTTCGGAAGACGGGGTATCGTATTTTCTGAAGAAATGGTTTTCAGGCAGGGAGTGCGACATTTATAAAGAGAAGGATGTTTTAGATGCAGTAGAAAATTTAACTCGTGTGCATCGTGTGCTACGACAATTTAGTCCGGAAGAATCAGAAGCTACCTTTGTTATGACGCAGGGAGAAGATTTGCGGCAAGAGTTTTTTCGTCATAATCGGGAAATGAAAAAGGTTCGTAACTTTATGCGTGACAGAGCAGGAAAGGGAGATTTTGAACTGGCATTTCTAAAGCACTTTAATGAAATGTATGCTCAGGCAGACCAGGCGCTAGAGGAGTTGAGAAGTTCTAATTATGAAGAACTATATAATGAAAGTTTGAAAGCATGCAAAATGATACATGGCGATTACAACTATCATAATGTGTTGATGACATATTCTGGTATGGCAACGACGAATTTTGAACATGTTCAGAAGAATTTACAGATTGTGGATTTGTACTACTTCTTGCGAAAGGTTATGGAGAAAAATCATTGGGATGTGGAGCTTGGCGATAAAATATTAAACTGTTATCAGAAATATCTACCTTTTAGAGAGGGAGAATTAAAATTTATTGCCATTTGTTTGGCGTATCCGGAGAAGTTCTGGAAGATTGCAAATACATACTATCGTTCCAGAAAAGTATGGATACCGGCAAAAAATCTGGAAAAGCTGGAAATGGTTATTAAGCAGACTGAGGAAAAGAAAGAATTTTTACATACGATATTTTCTTTCCATTTATGAATAAATAGTGTATAATAGTGTGTATAAAGAAACAGGAGGTACAGTGGGATGAACTACCAGGAACAATATCAGGAATGGTTAACAAATCCATACTTTGATGAAGAAACAAAAGCAGAACTCCAAGTAATTGCACAAGATGATAAAGAAATTAAAGAAAGATTTTACAAGGACTTGGAATTTGGTACCGCAGGTCTTCGCGGTGTAATTGGTGCAGGTACCAACCGTATGAATATTTACACGGTTCGCAAGGCTACACAGGGACTTGCAAACTATATTATGCAAAAAGGATTCGCGAGCAAGGGCGTAGCAATCGCATATGACTCTAGACGTATGTCTCCGGAATTCGCAGGCGAAGCAGCTCTTTGCCTGGCCGCCAATGGAATTAAGGCATATATTTTTGAATCTTTACGTCCTACACCGGAGCTTTCTTATGCAGTTCGTAAGTTGGGATGTATTGCAGGTATTAATATTACAGCAAGTCATAATCCACCGGAATATAATGGATATAAGGTGTACTGGGAGGATGGCGCACAGATTACTCCGCCTCATGACAAAGGAATCATGGATGAGGTTCAGAAGGTAACGGATTATAATACTGTGAAAACAATGGATGTGGAAGCTGCAAAGGCTGCAGGTTTATATGAGGTAATCGGTGCAGAGATTGATGACGCGTACATTGAAGAACTAAAGAAACAGGTGATTCACTGGGATGCAATCAAAGCAGTTAGCAAGGATTTGAAGATTGTTTACAGTCCACTTCACGGAACAGGAAATATTCCTGCAAGACGTGTGCTTAAAGAACTGGGATTTGAAAATGTATACGTTGTAAAGGAACAAGAATTGCCGGATGGCGAATTCCCAACTGTTTCTTATCCAAATCCGGAATCAGAAGAAGCGTTTGAACTTGGCCTTAAATTGGCAAAAGAAGTAGACGCGGATTTGGTACTTGCAACAGACCCGGATGCAGACCGTCTTGGTGTGTATGTGAAGGATAATAAATCCGGAGACTACAAAGTATTGACAGGTAATATGTCGGGATGTCTCCTTGAAGAATATGAATTGAGTCAAAGACAAGCAGTAAATGGTAAATTACCGGAAGATGGTGCTGTTATCAGTACAATCGTTACATCGAATATGGCGGGAACTATTGCGAAATCTTATGGTTTACGCTTTATCGAAGTACTTACTGGTTTCAAATTCATTGGACAACAGATTCTTGGATTTGAACAAAGTGGAGTAGGCACATATCTATTTGGTTTTGAAGAAAGCTATGGATGCTTAATCGGTACCCATGCAAGAGATAAGGATGCTATCGTTGCTACAATGGCTCTTTGTGAAGCGGCAGCATACTACAAAACACATGGTAAGACTTTGTGGGATGCGATGATTGATATGTATGAAAAATACGGATATTACAAAGATGATATCCAATCGATTACATTAAAGGGTATTGAAGGTCTTGCTAAGATTCAAGAAATTCTTGAGACACTTAGAAAAGAACCACCTGTAGAAATTGCCGGATATAAAGTACTAAAGGCAAGAGATTATAAGGCTGATACAATCAAGGATTTGACGACAGGAGAAGTGACCACAACAGGTCTTCCATCTTCAAATGTATTATATTATGATTTAACAGACGATGCTTGGCTCTGTGTACGTCCTTCCGGAACAGAACCAAAAGTGAAGTTCTACTATGGTGTAAAAGGAACTTCTTTGGAGGATGCAGACAGCAAATCTGCTGCATTTGGCAAGGAAGTGCTAGCTATGATAGACAAAATGTTATAAAAAAGCCCCAAAAAGCCACAATATCAAGGCAAAAGCACCAAATACTATTGACAAATCGGGTATAAAAGAGTATAACAGAGTTAGTTATGTTTTATATTTTTAGGAGGAAATACCCATGAACAGAGTAGAATTAGTAGCAGCTATGGCTGACAAAGCTGGTTTAGCTAAAAAAGATGCAGAAAAAGCATTAAAGGCTTTCACAGATGTTGTAGCAGAAGAATTAAAGAAAGGTGAAAAAATCCAATTAGTTGGATTTGGTACTTTCGAAGTAAGCGAAAGAGCAGCAAGAGAAGGAAGAAATCCTCGTTCTGGCGAAACAATGACAATCGCAGCATGCAAGGCTCCAAAATTCAAAGCTGGTAAAGCATTAAAAGATGCTATCAACTAATTTGATAAAAATGTTAAAAAAGGGTGTGCTTTCGTAGCACACCTTTTTCACTGCGTGCATATTAGGAGGTTATATGAGGTTAGACAAATTTTTAAAGGTATCGCGTTTGATAAAAAGAAGAACTGTTGCAAACGAGGCATGTGATGCAGGCAGAGTACTGGTTAATGGGGCTGTTGCTAAGGCATCCGTAAAAGTTAAAGTGGGAGATATAATTGAAATTCAATTTGGAACCAAAACAGTGAAAGCAGAAGTGCTTGATATTCAAGATACAACAAAAAAAGAAGAGGCGAAGGATTTATTCCGCTATTTGTAACTGTTCAGAGCCAAGCAAAATTTTATAAAACAGCGTAAAATGCTTGCATTTTTAAATATGTTTTAAAAATTTTATTTGGCGGATACGCCACACCGAGGAAACACAACGTGTTTTCGAGGTTGGCTCTGAATGGTTACCGTTATTAATGAAAACTTGTCATAAAAGGAGACAACCTTTCATAGAATATTAAAAAAGAAAGGTTGTGAAAAATTGGAAGAGAGACAAGTGCCAAAAGCGCATAAGCTGGTAATTAATAATAGAAAAACAAGTATGGTGACGGGAGTGCTGGATGTTTTGGCATTCGACTTAAATGAAATCTTGCTTGAGACGGAACAGGGTATGCTAATGGTAAAGGGGAAAGATTTACATGTCAACCGTCTGACATTGGAAAAAGGTGAGGTGGATTTATCCGGCCATATTGACAGCATCGCATATTCGGATGTATCACATAATCACAAGAAAAATGAAAGCTTATTCACAAAGTTGTTTAAATAGCCTATGATTCTTGGAATTGGAAGAGAACTAAGTGTTTTTTTGCAGGCTGTTTTAGCAGGCAATCTCATTTATTTGGTATATTCAGTGATTCGTGTGATGCGACGATTATGGAAACATAATCTGTTTTTTGTTTCTCTGGAGGATTTGATTTTTTGGATTGGGACAGGGATTTATCTCTTTGTAAGAATCTATCAGACAAGTGACGGAATTATACGATGGTATTTTGTAATTGGCGTGTTGCTTGGTGGAATCATTACCCACTTTATAATTTCTCAAATTTCCAAAAAATATATTGCGAAACGGAGAAAAAAATAGTATGATAAAAGTGCTATTACATAATAGTTGGGGATTTAGGGTGAGTATATAATGAAAAAAACAAAAAAGAGAAGTGTACGCGCGCGTCGTCGTGTGTTGCAGCACAAGCTTAGTATCCTTTTAATATCGGGTGTTGTTTTGATTCTCGGAATTACACTTTCTGTAGCAAGTGTTTCTTCACGTGCGAAGAATCGGGATTTAAAGTCACAAGAAGCGGAGTTAGAGGAACAGCTAGAAGCAGAAAAAGCAAAGTCAGAAGAAATTGACGAATTGGAAGATTACGTTGGAACAGATAAGTATGTGGAAGACGTTGCAAAAGATAAATTGGGACTAGTATATCCGAATGAGATTCTGTTTGAAGCAGAACCTTAATACGAATGATAGCTTTAGAAAATCAACAAGATTTTCTAAAGCTTTTTTTGTCTGTGTACATAAATACATGCATAGAAAGAAAGGAATGTTATGAGTGAACTAGAAATGAATCCTTACGTGGTACAAATTGATAAATTTGTGACTTCGCTGGGGAAATTATCAGATGTTTTTTTAAGTTTAGAAGAAAAGAGGACAAGCTTTACAGAAGAAGAGTACCAGGAAATATGCGATGAGGTTAGAGAACGTGCGTGCAAACATTGTGAGCGCAAGGAGGTATGCTTTGCTCATGGTATGTTGCGAGAGGTGCTCGCAACTATTGAGAATTATGGAGCGGAATTAAATATAGAGTTAAAACGTAAAATGCAAAAAAAGTGTGTACGTGCACCGAAATTTCTTAGAACTGCAATTGATGTCTATAAGAATGAAAAACAAAGACAAGCATGGAAGCAGCGCATGTTGGAGAATCGTCAGGGATGCGCGGTTCAGTTAGATACATTTGCACAGATGATTCGGCATACTACAAAGGAATTGGATGCCAGTATTTTCGAGGATGAGCACTTAGAAAGGAAAATGAAACTGCGGCTCACGAAAATAGGATTAAAGCTATTGACTACTGTTTTCTTCGTGACAAGGGACGGACGCTATGAGATACATGTTACGGTTAAGGCAACCAATGGGGAATCTGTTTCCACAAAGGATGTCGCGAAAGTTATTTCAGAATGTACTGGCAGGAAAATGGTGCTTGGAAAGGAAGAAAGAGTCACGGTTGGCGCAGAGTATGGAACCATTGTGTGTGTGGAAGCTGTTAAATTTCATACTCTTCAGGGTGTTGCAAAGATAGGAAAGGGTTGCAGTAAAATTTCCGGTGACAATTTTTCTCTGCTTGATTTGCCAGGAGGCAAACAGGGTGTAATTCTTTCCGATGGAATGGGTGCGGGGCAAACCGCTTTCCGAGAAAGTGCTATGGTGGTGGAAGTGTTAGAAGAACTTTTGGGTGCCGGCTTTCCGGAAGAGACGGCTCTGCAAATGTTGAATACAGCCATGGTTATGGGACGGGAAGAGGTTCGGTTTTCCACCATTGATATGTCTCTGTTTCATTTGTACACGGGAAAATTTGAAACCATTAAGGCAGGTGCATCCACTACATTTATAAAACAAAAGGGAAAAGTAGAAAGAATCAAATCTACCAGTCTTCCAATGGGCGTGATGTCAAAGCTAGAGGCAGACAAAACGGAACGTCAGTTAGAGGACGGAGACTTGGTCATCATGATTACAGATGGCGTTATGGATGCGCTTCCGGTTGGCGAACAGGATTTCCTTATGCAGATGATTGTAGAAGGCACCCAGATTCAGAATCCGAAAGAAATGGCCCATCATATTTTAGAACAAGTTTTGAAATGTTCGGGGGAGATACCATTAGATGATATGACTGTCCTTGTTATTGGTATATGGAGTCTTGAAAAATGACGTGGAATGAGATAGAATTGTTGTCATGAAAGATAAAGTTAAAAACTACATGGACAAGTGGCAGATGCTGCAAAGTGAAGATTGTGTGATTGTAGGCGTATCGGGGGGAGCTGACTCCATATGCCTTCTTTTGCTGCTCTCACAATTACAAAGGACAATGGGATTCCGTATGGTGGCTGTTCATGTGAATCATGGTCTTCGAGGCTTGGAGGCAGATGCAGATGAAGCGTATGTGAAAAAGTTTTGCAAGGAATTAGGTGTCGCATGTGAAAATTATTCTGCAGATGTGGAATTAATTTCCAAGAAACGGAAACAATCTACTGAGGAAGCAGGTAGGGAGGTCCGCAGAGAATTTTTTGAGGAAACCATGAGAAAGTATCATGGAACAAAAATCGCACTTGCGCATCATCAAAATGATAATGCAGAAACATTTTTTATAAATTTAGCAAGAGGCACAGGACTTCGAGGCCTCGGCGGAATTGCACCGGTTAACGGTAATGTGATTCGACCACTATTGTGCTTGAAAAGAGAAGAGATTGAGAATTATCTTAAACAGGAGGGAATCTCATATTGTACGGATGACACTAATTATGGTGATGAATATACGAGAAACCGTATTCGAAACCACACAATTCCATACTTGCAGGAGCGAGTGAATCCAAAAGTGGTAGAGCGCATGAACGAAACCATGGAACAGATTCGTTTGGTGCAGGAGTTTTTGGATGAACAGGTCCAAATATATTGGCAAAAGTGTGTAATAGATGCCGAAAGAGGGCATTGTATTTTGGAAGAAACATATATGCAGACACCAGAGGCAGTTAAGCCTTTGCTTCTTAAAAAAGTGTTAATTACAGTTTGCGGCAGGGAAAAGGATTTGGAGTCCGTTCATGTGAGGCAATTGCAGGAATTGTTCCAGAAGCAAGTAGGGCGCAAAACAGATTTGCCATATCATATGGAAGGTAGACGCGTGTATGAGGGAATTCTTGTTTATGTAAAAGAAAATCAACCTAAACAGAAATTGGACGAAGTTATTTTTGATATACATGATAAAGAGGCATATTTTCAAATAGGAAAAAAACAGATTTTTTGTAGAGTAACAGACGAATATGTAGAAAAAAGTCGCACGAAACTGTTCAATTGTGATATAATAAAAAACAATATTTCTATACGCACAAGGAAGCAGGGAGATTACATTACAATTCATGAGGATGGCAGAACACAGAAGCTCAAGTCCTATTTTATCAATGAGAAAATCCCACAGGAACAAAGGGATGAGATACTACTCGTTGCGGAGGGGAGTCATGTGTTATGGATTGTAGGGTATCGAACGAATCCGGTATATGAAGTCAAAACGAATACAAAATGTGTTTTGGAAATACAAATAGACGAAGGAGATAATTATGGCAGAGAAAATTAGTGTTTTAATCTCAGAGGAAGATGTGGATGCAAAGATTGCAGAAATTGGAAAACAGATCAGTCAAGATTATGCGGGTGAAGCAGTACATTTATTGTGCATTTTAAAGGGTAGTGTGTTCTTTACCTGTGAACTTGCGAAACGTATTACAGTACCAGTTTCATTGGATTTTATGAGTGTTAGCAGTTATGGCGATGGAACTGCTTCCAGCGGTATTGTAAAAATTGCAAAGGACTTAGATGAGACAATAGAAGGGAAAAATGTTATCGTGATAGAAGACATCATTGATTCCGGAAGAACATTACATTATTTGTTAGATGTTTTGCAAAAGAGAAATCCAAAGAGTATGAAGCTTTGTACGCTTTTGGATAAGCCAGAAAGACGTGTGAAGGATGTAAAGGTGGATTATACAGGTTTCGCCATTCCAGATAAATTTGTAGTAGGATACGGTCTTGATTATGCACAAAAATATAGAAATCTGCCATACATCGGCGTTGTAGAGGGTTTAGAGTAGGAGGAATAATAGTTTGAATAAGAAAAGTAAAGGTGCAGGTGGTTTTCCGACACTTCTTATTATTGTGTTTGTTTTTGGGCTATATTGGTTTGTTAGTCAAATGAGCATCCAGCAGAATAGTTTTACTTACAAGGAATTTACAGATGCCTTGAAGGCAGGAGAAGTGGTTTCTGTAGTAGTAGAACAAAGCAAAGCTGTACCAACCGGAAGTCTTGAACTTAAGTTGAAGGATGGGGACATTAAATATGTGAATGTTTCAGACGTGAATGAGGCCCAGGATGTTTTGGAAGAGGCCGGAATTACAGAGATTGACGTGAGGGATGTACCAGAAGAGTCCTGGCTAATGACAACGTTAGTACCTACACTTTTGATTATTGGTGGTGTTGCTGTTCTATTTATACTAATGAACAGACCGACAGGAGCGAATGCGAAAGCGATGAACTTTGGGCGCAATCGTGCGAAAATGAGTAATCCATCGGATAAGCACATTACGTTTGCTCAAGTTGCAGGCCTTAAGGAAGAGAAAGAGGAATTAGAAGAAATTGTAGACTTCCTTAAAAATCCAAAGAAATATATTCAAGTTGGAGCCAGAATACCAAAGGGTGTGCTTTTAGTAGGCCCACCGGGCACAGGTAAGACCTTGCTTGCAAAGGCGATTGCAGGAGAAGCGGGTGTTCCGTTTTTTACTATTTCCGGTTCTGATTTCGTAGAAATGTTTGTTGGTGTGGGTGCTTCCAGGGTAAGAGACTTATTTGAAGATGCGAAAAAGAACGCACCATGTATTATCTTTATTGATGAAATTGATGCGGTTGCCAGACGTAGGGGCACCGGTCTTGGCGGCGGTCATGATGAAAGAGAACAGACGTTGAATCAACTTCTGGTAGAGATGGATGGATTCGGTGTAAATGAGGGCATCATTGTAATGGCTGCAACCAACCGCGTGGATATTTTGGATCCGGCTATTTTGAGACCGGGCCGTTTTGACAGAAAGGTTTCTGTTGGTCGTCCGGATGTGAAAGGCAGAAAAGAAATTTTGGATGTGCATGCCAAGAATAAACCGCTGGGAGACGATGTGGATTTGATGCAGGTAGCACAGACAACTGCAGGTTTTACGGGTGCAGACCTTGAGAATCTATTAAATGAGGCGGCTATTTTGGCGGCGAAGGAAAACCGTGCTTATATTAAGCAACAAGACATACAACAGTCCTTTGTGAAGGTAGGTATTGGTGCAGAAAAGAAGAGCAAGGTTGTTTCTGAAAAAGAAAAGAAAATTACAGCTTACCATGAAGCGGGGCATGCAATTTTGTTCCATCTTCTTCCTGATGTTGGTCCGGTGTACAGTGTATCTATTATTCCAACAGGTGGCGGCGCTGCGGGATATACCATGCCACTTCCTGAAAAGGATGAGATGTTTAATACAAGAGGAAAAATGTTGCAGGAAATTACGGTATCTCTTGGTGGCCGTGTAGCAGAAGAACTTGTTTTTGATGACATTACAACCGGTGCTTCGCAGGATATCAAACAAGCTACTGCTTTGGCAAAAGCAATGGTTATGAAGTTTGGTATGTCACAGGAGCTTGGTTTAATCAATTACGACCATGATAATGAAGAGGTGTTTGTAGGAAGAGATTTCGCAAATCAAGGCAGAGGATACGGGGAAGAGGTTGCAGGAAAGATCGACCGAGAAGTGAAACGTATTATCGATGAATGTTATGCAGAGGCAAAACGCATTATCAAAGAAAATAATAATGTGTTGGAAGCATGCTCGAAATTATTGTTAGAAAAAGAAAAAATTACAGGCGAAGAGTTTGAGGCACTATTTTATGAATAAAGAAGCATTGTTCAGTGATGGAACCAGTCAATATCTGGTTCCATCTGAACCGAAAGAATTTGAAATGGTTACCATTCGGTTCCGTACTGCGAAAAAAGACGTGGATTTTGTGCGCGTAATTTCCGGATCACGCGCATTTGTTATGCGAAAAGCATATACGGAAGGCGATTTTGATTATTATGAGTTGAAATGGAAAATGACAGACCAGAGGTTTGAGTACTGTTTTGAAGTCAACGGCAGAGATGAACATGGGCGCGGTGAGGTTGTTTATTACAATAGACTTGGTATATGTGATTGTATTAAGCCGGAGCATGCATTTACCATTGTGCCGGGATTTTTGACTCCGGACTGGGCTAAGGGTGCCGTCATGTATCAGATTTTTGTGGACCGTTTTTTTAATGGTGACAGGAGCAACGATGTGGAAACCGGCGAATACATTTACATAGGAGAACCATGTGAGCGTGTAACAGACTGGAACAAATATCCTGCATATATGGGTATTCGTGAGTTTTACGGTGGAGATTTGCAAGGTGTTATGGATAAATTGGATTATCTGCAGGAGCTTGGGGTGGAAGTCATTTATTTCAATCCACTTTTTGTCTCTCCATCCAACCACAAATACGATATTCAAGATTACGATTACATCGACCCGCATTATGGAAAAATCGTAGCCGATGGGGGCGAGAATCTGGCGGATGGTCAGAAGGACAACCATTTTGCAACGAAATACAGACAACGTGTGACGGCGAAGGAAAATCTGGAAGCAAGTAATCAGTTGTTCATTGAATTGGTAGAAGAAATGCATAAGCGTGGCATGAAGGTGATTATTGATGGCGTCTTTAATCACTGTGGTTCCTTTAATAAATGGATGGACAGAGAACGCATTTATGAAGGCTCAGAAGGATATGACCATGGAGCATATATTTCAGAAACGAGCCCATATAGAGGTTTCTTCCATTTCTATAAGCAAGAAAGTCATAGGTGGCCTTATAACGGCACATATGACGGATGGTGGGGACATGATACCCTTCCAAAATTGAATTACGAGGGCGATTCCGTTCTGGAAAACTATATTTTGGAGATTGGTAAAAAGTGGGTTTCACCTCCATATAATGTGGATGGCTGGCGTCTGGATGTAGCTGCAGATTTAGGGCACAGTAATGCATATAATCATCAATTTTGGAAAAAATTCCGCAAGACTGTAAAAGAGGCAAATCCAAATGCGATTATTTTGGCAGAGCATTATGGCAATGCGAAGGATTGGCTTCAAGGTGATGAGTGGGATACGATTATGAACTATGATGCATTTATGGAGCCTGTAACTTGGTATCTTACGGGAATGGAAAAGCATAGTGACGGTCAAAAACCGGAGCTTTGTGGAAATGCAGAAGTTTTTGTAGACACCATGAAGTATCAGATGATGAATTTGCACACCCAATCTTTACTTGTATCCATGAATCAGTTATCCAATCATGACCACTCCAGATTTCTGACTAGGACAAATCGCATGGTGGGTCGTGTCAGTCATCTAGGATATGAAGCGGCAGAACGATATGTCAACGAAGCGGTTATGCGTCAAGCGGTTGTAATGCAAATGACCTGGACAGGAGCGCCAACCCTTTATTATGGTGATGAAGCCGGTGTATGTGGATTTACAGACCCGGATAACCGTAGGACATATCCGTGGGGTAAGGAAAATCAGGAACTCCTTGATTTTCATAAAGAAACCATTCGTATTCATAAGGAAAGCAGTGCATTAAGAACCGGTTCTTTGGACATCCTATATGGAGAGAACAATGTTGTGGCTTACGCCCGTTTTGATAAAGACGAGACGATAGTTGTAGTTGTTAACCGTGGTTCTGAGAAAAATGAACTTACGATTCCTGTTTGGAGAGCAGAAGTACCACGCCAGTGCGAAATGGAGCAGATATTGTATTCTTATGCAGATGGATTTTCAGATGACAGAGTGCTGCTTCCGGTAGATGAAGGAAATCTCACTTTATATATGGGAAAAAATGCCGCAGCTGTTTTGAGATATAAAAAATAGTAGTTGCATTATTACATGAAATATGATATAAACTATTATTGTCAGATATAAATCTGACATATGGATGGGTTCCCGAGTGGCCAAAGGGGGCAGACTGTAAATCTGTTAGCAACGCTTTCGGTGGTTCGAATCCACCTCCATCCATTAGAAAATGAACTGTCGCACTAATGACTTTGTTGGTGCGGCGGTATTTTTTTTGCCCTTTTTTGTGGTTTTACAGTGCCCACTGGGTATACATGGGCATGTTTGTTGGCTTAATACCCAGAGATTTACAAAATCATGGGTATTTCCTCTATATACTGGTTGTTTTATAGAAATTGTAGCACATTATAACGCTTTTTTTACTGTTTTTTTGATTGTTACTGGGTATAATCTTCCCCAACAGTCCAGTTTATACCCATTTGCCTTGTTGTGTTGTTTTAAAAGTAAATCATCTCCAAATTTATTTTTCCCCCAATATATGATATACTGTATATAATTCTATAAAATAATTTAATTGGAGGGCATTATGAAATTAAATTACAAGAGAACTGTTTTTAATTGGCATGGCATTTTTGACTATTAGTGCGTTCTGGCAGATGTATGATAATGTAATACCACTCATCCTCAAAAACATATTTGGCTTAGGTGAGACCGTAACAGGTGCTATTATGGCAGCAGACAATGTACTTGCTTTGTTCTTACTTTCTATTTTTGGAGCTTTGTCTGATAAGGTAAAAACACCAATTGGTCGCAGAATGCCTTTTATTATAATCGGTACAGTGCTGGCATTTGTATTTTTGATGATTTTGGCATTTGCAGATAATACAAGGAATTTGACTTTGTTTGTTGTTGGATTATTCATTCTTTTAATCAGTATGGGTACATATCGTTCGCCGGCGGTTGCACTGATGCCGGACCTTACACCAAAGCCACTGCGCAGTAAGGCTAACGCAATCATTAACTTGATAGGTGCAGTTGGTGGTGTATTCACACTGTAAAACATGGTGATTCAAAACCAATGCCAAAGATAGATATATTAGAAAACTTGGATGTAGATGATTAAAACGAGATAGAAGGTGAAAATCATGGGATGGTTAATTGCTGTATTAGTACTGGTGCTGGTATATTTATTCTTAATAGCCCCAAGAATCATTGGGAAACCAAACAGGATGCCACTTTATGGTGTCCATTATGCCCACAGAGGTTTATTTGACAATGAAACGTATGCGCCGGAAAATTCCATTGCTGCGATTCAAAAAGCTGTCGAAGCAGGTTATGGGATTGAATTTGACGTACGGCTTAGTAAAGACAATGTGCCTGTTGTGTTTCATGACGCATCGTTAAAGCGAATGTGTGGCGTGGAAGGAAAGGTATGGGAATATACAATAGAAGAGTTGCAGAAACTAAAATTGGGAAAATCCAATGAGACCATTCCTACATTTGCACATGTGTTAGAAATAATAGACGGACGGGTTCCACTTATAATCGAATACAAGATGGACCGCGTAAATACAAAAGTGTGCGAGCTTGGTAATGCGCTATTGGAAAAGTATAAAGGCGTTTATTGTATTGAATCCTTTCATCCCCCTGTGGTTGTGTGGTATCGTAAGCACAGACCGGATGTGATTCGAGGGCAGTTGAGTCGGGATTACGCGAATAAGGAATATAAAGGGATTCAGTACTGGTTGATAAAAAACCTATTAACCAATTTCGTGACAAGACCGGATTTTATCGCATATCGACATAACGATTATAAAAATTTGTCTCGCCGTATTTGCAGACTGCTTGGTGCGTTATCGGTGGCATGGACTGTTCGAAGTGAGGAGCAGTACGAGAAGGCAAAACCACATTTTGATTTATTCATATTTGACAGTTTCATACTGTGATAGGTTATCCTATCACAGTAGCTCCGCGTGGAGGCACAGAGGCGCGGATGAGGTAAATGTTGCTAAGCAACCGCGCCTCGCGCGCGAGTTTGCAAGCAAACTCACATTTAACAGGAGGATTAGACATGAAAGATGTA
The DNA here is from genome assembly GCA_045531155.1 of Faecalimonas sp. Classification (GTDB taxonomy): domain Bacteria; phylum Bacillota; class Clostridia; order Lachnospirales; family Lachnospiraceae; genus Faecalimonas. The sequence continues at coordinate 23,128 of JAZSDK010000156.1, forward strand.
ACAATTACAGATTCAATTTTATACGTAGGGGTGGACGATAAAACATTAGATTTATTTGAGAGTCAGTACATTATTCCAAATGGAGTATCTTACAATTCCTATGTGATTTTAGACGAAAAAGTGACCGTGATGGATACTGTAGATGCAAGAGCAACAGAAGAGTGGCTTTCAAATTTGGAGGTTGCACTGGCAGGAAAAGATGTGGATTACTTAGTGGTTTCTCATATGGAGCCGGACCATGCATCCAATATCAAGAATTTAATGGACAGATATCCGAATCTTAAGGTGGTTGGAAATGCAAAAACATTTGCTATGATTCCTCAATTTTTCGATGTAGATATATCAGACCGCACGGTTGTTGTAAAAGAAGGTGACACATTGTGTCTTGGTAAGCATACGCTTCAATTCTTTATGGCACCGATGGTTCACTGGCCGGAGGTTATGGTGGCATATGAACAGACAGAAAAAATTCTGTTCTCGGCGGACGGTTTTGGTAAGTTTGGTGCCCTTGATGCGGAGGAAGCTTGGACGTGTGAAGCCAGACGCTATTATTTTAATATCGTTGGAAAATATGGTGCTCAGGTACAAGCACTTCTTAAAAAAGCGGCAACCTTGGATATTCAGATGATATGTCCACTTCATGGACCGATTTTAAAAGAAGATTTGGGATACTATATCGGCAAATACGATATTTGGAGCAAATATGAACCAGAGGATGAAGGCGTATTCATCGCATATGCATCCATTCATGGAAACACAGCAAAGGCAGCAAAGAAGCTTGCTGAAATGTTAGAAGAAAAAGGAGCCAAACGAGTTGCCATTGCAGACCTGTCCAGAGACGATATGGCAGAAGCAGTTGAAGATGCGTTTCGTCATAGTAAGTTAGTTGTCGCATCTTCTACTTATGATGGTGGTTTGTTCCCGTGCATGGAAGATTTCTTAGCCCATCTGAAGGCTAAAAACTATCAAAAGAGAACTGTAGCCATGATGGAAAATGGAAGCTGGGCTCCGATGGCAGGGAAAAAGATGCGAGAATATTTTGAGGGAATGAAAGAAATTATCCTCTGCGAGCCGGTTGTTACGATTAAGTCTACGATGAAAGACGATACTCTTAAAGTAATGGAAGAATTGGCTGAGAAATTAGTTTAATATACTGATTAAAAGACAAGCCCTGAAGAAATGAAATCTTCAGGGCTTTGTATTATTTTGATTAAATATTTACGCCTCTAATTTAGAGTAAGCTGCTTCATCACATACAACTGTTACATCTGGATGTAATTGCAGGATAGAACCTGGAACAGATGGGGTGATTGGACCTTGCAGACACTTTTGTAATGCATCAGCCTTGTCTGCACCTGATACTACAATTACAATTTTCTTTGCTGACATGATTGTACCGATACCCATTGTAAGAGCTTTACGTGGAACAGCATCAGCAGATTCAAAGAAACGTTTGTTAGCTTCAATGGTTCTTTCTGTCAGTGTTACGCAATGTGTGCATTTTTTGAATTCATCAGCAGGTTCGTTGAAACCAATATGGCCGTTATGACCAAGACCTAATAACTGCATATCAATTCCACCAAGTTCTTTAATTAATGCTTCGTATCTTGCGCATTCTGCATCTGGATCTTCTGCATTACCATTTGGTAAATTTGTATTGTTTTTATCAATATTTACATGATTGAACAAATTGTCATTCATGAAGTAATAGTAGCTTTGGTCGTGTGTGATTGGAAGGTCTTTATACTCATCCAAGTTCACAGTGTAAATCTTAGAGAAATCAATGTCTCCATTTTGATTTTTCTTAATTAATTCTGCATATGTACCGATTGGTGTAGAACCTGTAGCAAATCCCATAACACTATTTGGTTTTAAAGTGATCTGTGCGGCAATAATATTTGCAGCAGCTTTACTCATTTCATCATAGTTTTTCGTCTTAATGATTCTCATTGTCTTATTCTCCTGTTCTTTAATATTTGATATTGTAACATATATATATTCTAATATATACCAATATTATTATTTTGGCTACCCTTTTTTTGTTTAGCTGTGAGGATTTCAGCTTTGTGGATAAATAGTAAAAAAGTTATTGACATTCGCAAAAATGCGTGATAGTATATAATTCGTGCTGAAGAAACAGTTACATAGGAAAGCCCAGATAGCTCAGTCGGTAGAGCAAGGGACTGAAAATCCCTGTGTCGCTGGTTCGATTCCGGCTCTGGGCATTTAGTCCAAACTAAATAGTTATTATGCGGGTGTAGTTCAATGGTAGAACACCAGCCTTCCAAGCTGGATACGTGGGTTCGATTCCCATCACCCGCTTTTTTTGTGCGCAAAATAGAGTACAGAATATTTAGTGTGTATTACACGGCCATGATTAATGCTACCAATGTTCCCAAAATGCTTAAAATCATACAAGCATAATAAAGAGTTTTGATGCT